>DATFRM010000219.1:0-2081 GCA_035263265.1 Actinomycetes bacterium | reverse complement strand
ACCACCTCCATCGGCATGCGCCGCGCTGGCCTTCGTCTGATCCGCCGGTCAGCGTCTGGCGGAAATCGTTTTGATACTAGAGTGATATCACATTGGGGCCGCTGCCGCCAGTACTACGGCCAACCTTCTCGAGATCGCTTTCATGATCGGCGGCCAGCCAGTCACCGGCCAGCCGCAGGCCGGGGTGCGGCTCGACAACCAGACCGGGACTGGCGTGGTTCTGCACATGCTTGTCGTGTCGCCGCATCAGGCCAGTGGCCAGATCAGGCCGGATGATCGAGCGCACGCTGCCTCGCAGGTGCTCGATTAGCAGACGATGCGCCGCGCGGGAAGGATCCGAGTGCCAAGCCGCCTCGAACGGTCCCGCACGTTGTGATATTTCAGGACAGCCGCCAAGCGTTGGTACTCGGATCCTTCCCGCGGCGTCAGGGCAAACTGCCGGATCCGGGACGATCCGGTTCAGCGGTGGGCTTCGCCCAGCCCGCTGGCCAGTGGCAGCGTTAGGCCAGGTCGAGCGCCCGGGCAGCGGCGGCTAGGTCGGCCGAGATGCGAGGCGGCGCGGCCGCCCGAGCGAGCGCGGCATCCGGATCCTTCAGACCGTGTCCGGTGACCGTGATCACCACACGCTGTCTCGGATCCAACCGACCCTCGGCCGCGGCCGCGAGCAGTCCGGCGGCTCCGGCGGCCGATGCGAGCTCCACGAACACACCTTCGCGCACGGCCAACAGCTGGTACGCGTCGATGATCTGTTCGTCGGTCACCCCTTCGATCACCCCGCCAGAGGCGTCCCGAGCCTGGATCGCGAGTTCCCAGGAGGCCGGGTTGCCGATCCGGATCGCCGTCGCGACGGTCTCCGGCGCAGTGACCGGTTCACCGCGAACCAGCGGCGCGGCACCGGCCGCCTGGAACCCCCACATCCGGGGCAGCCGCTCGACTCGGCCCGCCGACGCGTACTCCTGGTACCCCTGCCAGTAGGCACTGATGTTCCCGGCGTTGCCCACCGGAAGGCAATGGATGTCCGGGGCACCGCCGAGCACGTCGACCACTTCGAACGCGGCCGTCTTCTGGCCCTCGAGCCGATCCGGATTGACCGAGTTCACCAGCACGAC
This sequence comes from Actinomycetes bacterium, assembly GCA_035263265.1. Classification (GTDB taxonomy): domain Bacteria; phylum Actinomycetota; class Actinomycetes; order JAKEEW01; family JAKEEW01; genus DATAFN01. Next base: position 972 of record DATFRM010000219.1, on the reverse strand, counting down.
CGGATACCGCCCGGCCAGCTCCCGAGCCAGCCGCAGGCAGTCGTCGAATGTGCCCTCCACGGCGAGCACTCGAGCACCGTGCATGACGGCCTGGCTGAGCTTGCCCATCGCGATCTTGCCGTCGGGCACCAGCACCGCGCACACCAGCCCGGCCCGCGCGGCGTAGGCGGCCGCGCTCGCGCTGGTGTTGCCGGTCGATGCGCAGATAACCGCGGAAGCCCCGGCGTGCAAGGCCTTCGAGATCGCCATGGTCATGCCACGGTCCTTGAACGAGCCGGTCGGGTTCGCGCCCTCGACCTTGAGCCACACCTCGCACCGGGTGCGGTCGGACAGCTCGCGAGCCGGAACCAGCGGCGTGCCGCCCTCGCCGAGAGTCACGATCCGCATACCGGAGTCGACCGGGAGTCGGTCGCGATACTCCGCGATAACCCCGCGCCAGCCACGGGAACCCACCGCGGTGACCATGGCCGCGAGTCTAGGTCGTGCTATCGGAACGGCACGACCCGGACCAACGGTCCGGCCGCCAGGGCTAATGGGCCGCCGCCGGCTCCAACTGGCCCGCCGCGGGGGTCGCGGGTCGCCGCCGGCTCCAACTGGCCCGCCGCGGGGCTCGCGGGTCGCCGCCGGCTCCAACTGGCCCGCCGCGGGGCTCGCGGGTCGCTGCGGCTCCAACTGGCCCGCTGCTGGCTAGCGGGTCGCCGCCGGCTCGGCCGCGTCGGGCAGCTCGCCCACCTCCACGTCCGGCTTACGGGCGAGCTCGCTCGGCCACCAGATCCGCGAACCGATGTCCAGGTTGAGCGCGGTGACCAGCACCGAGCGAACGACCATCGTGTCCAGGATGATCCCGAGCGCGACCGCGAACCCGATCTCGGCGAACGCGACTACCGGAATCGTGGCCAGCACCGCGAACGTGCCGGCCAGCACCAAACCGGCCGAGGTGATCACGCCACCGGTCGCGCCCAGGCCGATGAG
>DATFRM010000218.1:0-7313 GCA_035263265.1 Actinomycetes bacterium | reverse complement strand
CTGGAGCCGGTACCGGCCGGAGTGCTCGACTACGCGGTCGAGGTGCCGGGATACGGCGATCGGTTCGCTCCGCTGCGGCCGGTCGTACCGGACGACCCGGCGCTGGAGATCGACCGGCGGATCTGGACCGGAGCCGAGCTGGTCGTCGCGGCGAACGCGGCCGGCGACGGCCTGACCAGCACCGACCGGATCCTGACCGGCGCCGATCCGGGTACCTGGGCCGGGCTGCGCACCGCGCTGCTCGGCCCGCTGGCAGCCGGCGCGTCGGTCGTACTGTGCCGAAATCTCGACCCGGCGCGGATCGAAGCGCGTACCACCATGGAACAGATCACCCGGACCGCATAGAGTCACGACGGCGCGACCTGCCGCACCCGCGCAGTGCCTGGTCGTGCCGGTGGTGCCAGACGAAGACGATCGGAGCGAGATGGACAAGGTCGTCCAGAGCCCGGCCGACGCGGTCGCCGACATCGGCGATGGCGCGAGCCTCGCCGTTGGAGGCTTCGGCCTGTGCGGCAACCCGATGGAACTGATCCGAGCCCTGCACGATCGCGCGGTGACCGATCTCCGGGTCGTGTCCAACAACTGCGGCGTGGATGACTGGGGTTTGGGGATCCTGCTCGCGGACAAGCGGATCTCCCGGATGACCAGCTCCTATGTTGGGGAGAACAAGGAATTCGCCCGCCAGTTCCTGGCCGGTGAGCTGGAGGTGGAGCTGACTCCGCAGGGCACGCTGGCGGAGCGGCTGCGCGCCGGCGGGGTCGGGATTCCGGCGTTCTACACCGCGACCGGGGTGGGCACCCAGGTGGCCGATGGCGGGCTGCCGTGGCGCTACCACCCGGACGGTTCGGTCGCGCTGGCCTCACCGGCCAAGGACACCAGGCAGTTCGGCGACCGCGCCTACGTGCTTGAGGAGGCCATCAGCTGCGACTTCGGTATGGTGCACGCGCTCGTCGGCGACCGGCACGGCAACCTGGTCTTCCACGAGTCGGCGCGCAACTTCAACCCGCTGTGCGCGATGGCCGGACGGATCACCATCGCCGAGGTCGAGGAGCTGGTGGAGCCGGGCGAGCTGAGCCCGGACGAGATCCACCTGCCCGGCATCTTCGTGCAGCGTGTCGTGCAGGTGGGCGCCGAGGTCGAGAAGCGGATCGAGCGGCGCACCGTGCGAACCCGGCAGGAAGGCTGAAGCCGCGATGGGACTGACACGCGAGCAGATGGCGGCCAGGGCCGCCGCCGAGCTGGCCGACGGGCAGTATGTCAATCTCGGCATCGGCCTGCCGACGTTGGTGCCCAACTTCCTGCCGACCGGCGTGACCGTGGTGCTGCAGAGTGAGAACGGCATCCTTGGGGTCGGGCCGTATCCGTGGGACGGCGAGGAGGACCCGGATCTGATCAACGCCGGCAAGGAGACGGTGACCGTGCTTCCCGGCGCGGCCTACTTCGACTCGGCGACCAGCTTCGGGATGATCCGGGGCGGGCACATCGACGCGGCCATCTTGGGCGCCATGCAGGTCAGCGCGACGGGTGACCTGGCCAACTGGATGATCCCCGGCAAGATGGTCAAGGGGATGGGCGGCGCGATGGATCTCGTGCACGGCGCCAAGAAGGTGATCGTGCTGATGGAGCACGTGGCCAAGGACGGGACCTACAAGGTCGTGAACGAGTGCTCGCTGCCGTACACCGGGCGGGCGGTCGTGAACCGCATCATCACCGACCTGGCCGTGCTCGACGTCACGCCGGACGGACTGGTGCTGCGGGAGGTCGCGCCCGGGGTGAGCGTGGACGAGGTGCGCAAGGCCACCGAGCCGGAGGTGCTGGTGCCGGCCGAGCCGGCGCCGATGATCCCCTAGCCGGATCAGGCGACCCCGGTGGCGGTCTCCGACCGCACCCAGCGGAGCCAGCTGACCGCGCTTTCGAGTACGAACACCAGGGCTAGACCGACGGTGAGCACCCAGAGTCCGGTGCGCAGTGCGCCGACCCCGGACAGGGTCAGCGCGGCGATCACCAGAAGCCGGCCGTCGTAGCCCAGCCCGGCGGTGTAGACCCAGCGGGCCGGCGGGCGCCCGGTGTGCCGCAGCCGGTAGGCGCTGTCGTAGTGATGGAACGCAACCACCACCAGGTACCCGTACGCGACCGGGAGTAGGTCAGGGGCGAGCCGGTAGGTCAGCAACAGCACGTAGCTGTACTCGATCGCCCGCAGCAGGGCGGGCAGCAACCACCCGAACCGCCCGCGCACCGGCCCGCTCCAGCACAGCCCGGTGACGATCAGGCCGATCAGGGTGCCGGCGAACAGCCACTGGCGCGCGGCGTCCGAGCTGTCCAGCAGCCGTAGCGGCACCCCCATCAGCACCGCGGCGAGCAGCAGCAGGTGGATCTCGGGGAAACGCAGCCCGCGCAGGGCCTGGCCGATGTCCCTGACCAGCGGTCCGTCGTCGATCTCGTACTCGAGATCGCTGATTCGCTCCGGCCGCTCGGCGGCGTAGTCAAACATCGGCCATCGACCTGAGCACCTTGCCGGTCACCGTGTAGAGCACCGCCACCCCGCCCAAGCTCAGCAACACGACGAACACGGTCCGCGGCACGAAGAACGCCGCGACCACCGAGATGACCAGCCACCGCTCACCGATCGGGAAGATGATCAACCGTTTGAGCCACGCCAGCACCGCGACCCGGCTCGTCGCTTCGGACAGGCGGACCGCACGGCGCCCCAGCGAGGCGCCGGTGCCGCCAAACCCGGTCAGGACCACGCCCACCCCGCGGGCGCGGGCGTGGTGTGCCGGGCCGGCCTGCGCCAGCTCCGCGAACTGGAGCTCGCTGGCGTCGTCCCGCCGGTTGATCGGCAGCTCGACCGGCTCGCTTAGGTGGTCGACACGCCGCTCGGCCTGGCGGACCCCGAATCCGAAGTCGGCGGACTGCCGGAACGCCTGCAGCGCCAGCGTCGCGCCGGCCAACAGCCAGATAGAGCCGCCGATCCCGGCCGCGCCGGCCGCCAGCGCGGCGTAGACGGCGTACTCCTTGGTCCGGTCGGTGATCCCGGCCAGCCAGCTGCCGACCGGCGAGAACGCCCTGGTGTAGCGGGCCACCTCGCCGGCCACGCAATCGGCGACGAACGCGACCTGCAACATGATCGCCCCGAGCACCCAGCCGAGCCGGTTGCCGAGCAGGAACAGCCCGGCACCGGCGAGCGCGATACCCAGCGAGATCGCCGTGATCACGTTCGGCCGGAGCCCGTAGCGCAGCGCCAACCGGGTGCCGTGCCGGGAGATCCGGCGCACGACCAGCATGGCGTAGAGGCCGTCGCCTGGCCGATCCGAACTGGCCAGCCGGAGCCGTTCCTCGTCGATCTCGCTCAGGTCGACCAGTGCGGCCCCGACCTCGAGCTCGGTGCGCGGGCGGTGCAGTACGTACGGCTGCACCGGGATCGCGGCGACCCGCACGCCGGACCTGACCATCCCGACCGTGAGCAGCTCGACCAGGCCGTCGGCGGTGTCCGGCACCCGCCCGATCGCGGAGACACTGCGGGCCACCTCGGCTAGCGTGGCGGTGTCGGTCATCGACACCCGCAACACGCCCAGGCCGTCGCCGTCCGGTTCGGTGACGGTGTGCACCCGGGACGCCGCCGACACCACGATGCCGTCTGCGGTGCGTACGCCGGGCCCGGTATACCGCTCGCCGATCAGCAGTCCGGTGCCCATCCGCGGTTCCAGCAGGAGCTTGGCCAGCGCCTCGTTGTGCGCGACGATGCCGCCATCGACGACGATCACCTCGCCGGTGCCCTCGGCCGCGCTCTTGGCGACGACATCGAGCTCTTCGCGCACCGTTCGGCAGGCCACCACCTCATCCAGCCGGTCGCCGAGCTGATCGCGGACCGCGGCCGCGGTCCACTCCGGGCACAGCACAATCCGGCGACCCGGCACGTCGAGCGCCACCAGCTGATCAAGAAGCGCGGTCAGCACGGTCGCGTCGCGGCGTGGCAGTAACGCGGCGGCCGGACGACCGTCCATGCCGCCCACGGTGACGAAAAGCGTACTCAGCCCCCGCTCACCTCCTCGGCGTACCGCTCGAGCGTGTCGTCGATGGGACCGTCGCAGACCAGCTGGCCGCCGCGCAGGTACAGACCACGGGTGCAGAACCGCTTGAGATCGGGCTCGCTGTGCGAGACGAGGAACAGGGTGCGCCCGCCGCCCACCATCTCCTCCATCCGCTCCAGGCACTTCTTGCGGAACCGGCGATCCCCCACCGCCAGCACTTCGTCGACCAGGATGATCGGTGCATCCAACCGGGTCGCAACCGCGAACGCCAGGCGCCCCTTCATCCCGGAGGAAAAGTGTCGCACTGGTGTGTCGAGAAAGGCCTCGACTTCAGCGAACTGGACGACCTCCTCGAACCGTTCGTCGATTTCCGCGCGGGGCATCCCATGCAGACCGGCCGCGAGGTAGATGTTGTCCCGCGCGGTGAGGTCGGAAACCATGCCCGAGGACAGCTCGATCAGCGGTGCCACGTCCTGGGTGACGTTGATGGTGCCCTCGTCCGGAAGCATCACCCCAGCGATGAGCCGCAGCAGCGTGGACTTGCCCTGTCCGTTGGCGCCGATCAGGCCGACCGCCTCGCCTTGATGGATCTTGAACGACACGTTCCGGAACGCCCAGAACTCATCCCCGGCGGGTTGGCGGGCAGCACCGGGGATCAACAACTCGCGCAGCCGCAACCGGCGCTTGCGGTTACGGGTGAACCGGATGCCGACATCGTCGGCAACGATCACAGGTGGCTCCACCTACAGCTCCTTCAGCACGGCCCGCTCCAGCCGTGCGAACACCGTCCAGCCCACCGCGAACAACACGCCGGTCAGCACAATTGTGGGCACTACCGCTGCGGCCCAGCTAATGCCCGCCTTGTGCAGCTCATCCGGGAACCAGACCGCCCGGTTGAGTTCGAGGATCCCGACGAAGGGGTTGAGCGTATAGAACCGCACAATCACGTCCGGCAGTCTCTGGATCTTTTCGAAGCCGTAAAGGATCGGTGAGAAGTAGAACAGCAGCCGCATCACGATCTTGACGATGTTCTTCACATCGCGGAACATCACGCTGATCGCGGACAGCAGCAGCGCGATCCCGGTCAGCAGCGTCGCCTGGACAACCATCACGAACGGCAGCAGGGCGAGATGGCCTAGATGCGGTGCACGGCGGTACAGGATCGCGAACAGGACCAGCACGGGCAGGCTGAGCAGGAAGTCGACCCACTTGGCCCCGACCAGCCGCAGCACCCAGATCTCCCGCGGCACGCTGGTGGTCTTGATCAGCCGAGCCTGCCCGGTCAGTGCACCGGTCGACGCGTTGATCGTGGAGCTGGCCCATAGCCACGGCAACAGGCCGGCCAGCAGGTAGACCAGGTAGTCCTCGGTGCCGACGCCCATGATCACGCCGAAGACGAAGTAGTACACCGACGCCAGCAACAGCGGCTCGAGGATGGACCAGACGTAGCCGAGGACCGACTTTTCGTACTTGACCTTCAGGTCGCGGGTGATGAGCAGCTTCAACACCGAGCGGTGCGCCACGATCGCGCGCAGCCGGGCACTGACGCCGCGGTCCCCCCCGACCCGGTTCGGCGCGACCCGGTCACCCGGATCGCGGATCGCTACCATTGCGGTCCTCCCAGCTCACCTTGCGTTCCTACCGGCCGATGTGGCCGGTGACTTGTCCCCCCTGCCGGACGCGCTATTGCTGATTCGCAGGCGTTATCGACAGCTCCACTTCGTCGCCGAGATCGGCGCCGGCCGCCTTCAGCGCCGCGCGGCTGACTCCCACGCAGAACCCGCCGCCGGCGACCAGCATCGTGCTACCGGTGAACGGCGCACCGTCGAGTGTGCCTGTTACCCGCATCTGACGGCGACCGCCGAGCTCGCCGACCAGGTCGGCGGGCACGTCGACCACGGCAAGTCCGCCCGGCTTGTCCTCGTTCCACCTCCGGACCGTCGCCCTGAACTGCACCGCCATGATGCCCCTACGACGCCTGGGTGGCGGTCGCCGGCGCCGGCGCGGCCGGTCGCAGCCGCCGCGGGCTGGTCAGGAAACCGACGCCCCAGGCCAGGTGCATGGTCGCGTACACGGCCGGCAGGGCGAGCCGCGCCGCGCGCGGCAAGCCGCCGCCGGTGGCCAGCGCTCCGACCAGCACCGCGGCCAGATAGCCCAGCGGCACCGCGAAACCGAGCAGCAGAACCGGAACGCCGAACAGCAGGCCGGCGACGCCGAGGACGGCACCAACAGCGATCGCGGCCAGCGCGATCGGCGGCGCCAGGTAGCGCAGCGTGGCCGAGCCCTGATGCCGGCGCATCACCTCGCGGCGCCAGCGTCCGTAGTGGAAGTACTGCCTGGCCAGCGCGCGCAGGCTCGGCCGCGGCCGATAGGAGACCCGCATCGCGGGCTGGAACCAGACCAGCCCGCCGGTAGCGCGCAACCGGTAGTTCATCTCCCAGTCCTGGGCCCGCAGGAACGACTCGTCGTAGCCACCGACCCGATCGAGCGCCGAGCGGCGGAACACGCCGAGGTAGACGGTGTCGGCCGGACCGGCCGTGCCGCCGGTGTGGAACCGCGCGTTGCCGACTCCGAGCGGGGAGGTCATCGCCCGGGCGACCGCTTGCTCGAACGGGGTGGTGCCCTCGGCTGCCATGATCCCGCCGACGTTGTCGGCGCCGGTCTGGTGCAACGTCTCGACCGCGATCCGCAGGTAGTCCGGTGGGATCACGGCGTGCCCGTCCACCCGGGCCACGATGGGGTGCGTGCTCGCGGCAACCGCGGCGTTCAGGCCGGTCGGGGTGGCTCCGGTCGGGTTGGCCACCAGCTTGACCCGGGAATCGGCTGCGGCCAGCTCGCCGGCGACCTCGTCGGTGCCGTCGTGCGATGGGCCGAGTGCGACGACGACCTCGAGCGCACCGGGGTAGTCCTGGCCGAGGACGTGCCCGACCGCGGAGCGCAGATGCCGAGCCTCGTTGAGCACCGACATGATCACAGAAACCGGTGGGTGGTCCGGTTGCGCGGGTTCGGGTGCGGCGTGCATGGCGGCACCCAACCTAACGTGCAGCACTGGTCGCGTTCACCTGGCATCGACCATCTTGTTACCTGATCACGAGTAGCGGCACACCGTGGACAGCGAGACTGCGTCGCCCGGCGTCGCGGTGCTCGGGTCCCGGCCACCGCCGGAACCGGTGTCGCTGGACCCACTACCGCTCGAGCTCGGGTCGCCGGCCTTACCGGTACCGCCGGACTGACCGTTGCCGGACGCCGGCGCCTGCTTGGCCGGATCCAGGGCCGCAGACA
>DATFRM010000217.1:0-3047 GCA_035263265.1 Actinomycetes bacterium | reverse complement strand
AGGCTGACCACGCCATCCGCCAGCTCGTCGACTGTGATCTCGCCGCCGGGGTGGTACCACTCCGAGATCGAGTTGATCATCCCGAAAATGAGCCGGGTGGCCAGCGCCGGGTCCAGGTCGGCGCGCAGGTCTCCGTCCGCGCTGGCGGCCGCCACGAGGTTCGCGACGAACCGGTCGAACGTGCGCCGGCGCTCCAAAGCGTTCTGCTCGGTGGCGGTGTTTCCACGGACCCGCAGCAAAAGGGTGACGTAGGGCAGTTCCTGGTCGAGGATCTCGATCGAGCGCCGGATCACATGCCGGAGCCGGTCGATCGCCGGTCCTGCGGTAGATCCCTCCTCCTCGCAGACCGCGAACAGCGCGTCGAGCGCACGGTCCAGCGCCGCGTGAAGCAGCGCCTCCTTGCCGGCTACGTGGTGGTAGATCGACGACTTGGAGATTCCGGCCGTCCGAGCGAGATCTTCCATGCTGGTGCCGTCGTAGCCACGCTCGATGAACACGGTGACGGCAATCTCGAGCAGCGAATCCGGGTCGTACGCCGGGCGCCGTTCGCCGCCGCGCCCGCGGACCAGCCGGGCGCGCGCCGGAGCGGCGAGGCGAGTTGTCATCCCGGTCAGTGTGCCAGGTCTACCGAACGTACGGTCGGTAGACGCCGCGGGACGGGTGGCGGTCGGTTGATGTGCACGTGATCACGGAATTCTCGGCGCGGACTTCCGTAGCCACCTTTCCGTGATCACGGCCGCTGGGCTGATCTCTACGTGATCACGGAACCTTGGGGTGCGAGTTGCGCTACTCGATCCTCCGTGATCAAGGACGTCGCGTCGAAGGTTCCGTGATCACGGCGCGGGGCACAGATGCGCCGCGCGAGCGGCTCCGCCAAGGCCAGCGCGCGTTGTTCATCCCGGCCGTAGCCACTAAACTCCTTACCGAACGTTCGGTCGGTTACCGTTCGGTGACCACCGACTGACCAGATGGAATGGCCGGTGCAGGGCCGGCGGGGTGGGGGAGGTGCGCGACGATGAGTGACCAGCAGACCGAGTTCGACACGGTCATCGGGAACGATCAACGGATCGAGCCGCGCGACTGGATGCCGGAGGCGTACCGGAAGTCCCTGGTTCGCCAGATCGCCCAACACGCGCACTCCGAGATCATCGGCATGCAGCCGGAGGGCAACTGGATCACTCGCGCGCCGAGTCTCAAGCGCAAGGCGATCCTGATGGCAAAGGTCCAGGACGAGGCCGGGCACGGGCTCTACCTGTACTCGGCGGCCGAGACACTCGGGGTGTCCAGGGACGACCTGCTCGACCAGTTGCACATGGGCAAGCAGAAGTACTCGAGCATCTTCAACTACCCGACCCTGACCTGGGCCGACGTCGGCGCGATCGGCTGGCTGGTGGACGGCGCCGCGATCACCAACCAGATCCCGCTCTGTCGCTGCTCGTACGGCCCGTATGCACGCGCCATGGTTCGCATCTGCAAGGAGGAGTCGTTCCATCAGCGGCAGGGCTACGAAATCCTGTACACGCTGGCCAACGGCACCCCGGCGCAGACGCAGATGGCCCAGGACGCGGTCAACCGGTGGTGGTGGCCGAGCCTGATGATGTTCGGCCCGGCAGACGACGAGTCGGCCCACTCGGCCCAGTCGATGGCCTGGAAGATCAAGCGTCACTCGAACGACGACCTGCGGCAGCGCTTCGTCGACATGGCCGTGCCCCAGGCCGAGATCCTCGGCTTGACCCTGCCCGACCCGGACCTGCGCTGGAACGCCGAGCGCGGGCACTACGACTTCGGACCGATCGACTGGGACGAGTTCTGGCGGGTGGTCAAGGGCGACGGTCCGTGCAACCGGCAGCGCATCGCCAATCGTGTCAAGGCGCACGAGGACGGCGGCTGGGTACGCGAGGCGGCCCTGGCGCACGCCGACAAGCAGCGCGCTCGCCGGGCCAGGACGAGAGAACACGCAGCATGACCGAGCCGTCGGCTAAGCAGCAGGCCCGCCGCGAGTGGCCGTTGTGGGAGGTCTTCGTACGCAGCAAGCGTGGCTTGTCGCACGGCCACGTTGGCAGCCTGCACGCGGCCGACTCGGAGATGGCGCTTCGGATGGCGCGCGATGTCTATACCCGGCGGCAGGAAGGCGTGTCGATCTGGGTTGTGCCTGCCGGCTCGATCACCGCATCCAGCCCGGACGAGAAGGATCCGTTCTTCGACCCGGCCGGTGACAAGGTCTACCGGCATCCGACGTTCTACGACCTGCCCGAAGGCGTGGAACACCTGTGACCGCTTCGGCCTCGCCCGCCTCGACGATGGAGCTGGCGCCGACTGTGCAATACACGCTGCGCCTCGGCGATGACGCGCTCGTGCTGGCGCAACGGCTCGGCGAATGGTCGGCCAAGGCGCCCGAGCTCGAGGAGGACGTCGCGCTGACTAATATCGCGCTCGATCTGCTCGGCCAGGCTCGTGCGTTGCTCAGCTACGCCGGCCGGCTGGAGGACGCCGGCCGCGACGAGGATGCGCTTGCCTATCTTCGTGACGAGCGGGACTGGGTGAACGTGCAGCTGGTCGAGCAGCCCGGCGGGGACTTCGCCGACACGATTGCGCGCCAGCTGTTCTTTTCTGGATACCAGTACGAGCTGTACGGCCGGCTCGTCGACAGCGCGGACGAAACGCTGGCCGCGGTTGCCGCGAAGGCGGTCAAGGAGGTTGCCTACCACCGCGACCACGCCGCGCAGTGGGTGGTCAGGCTCGGCGACGGTACCGAGGTCAGTCACGCCCGGATGCAGGCCGGCCTGGAGCGGATGTGGCCGTATGTCGGCGAGCTGTTCGACTCCGACGAGCTCGAGCACGGCCTGGCCGAACAGCGGATCGCGGTCGACTCGGCTAAGCTGCGGGCGCCTTGGCGGCAGTTCGTGGACGACGTGCTGGCCGAGGCGACGCTCTCGATCACGGAGGGGGTGTGGACCGCGCCGGGTGGTGGCCGGCGCGGAATCCACACCGAGTCGTTCGGCTACCTGCTGGCGGAGATGCAGCACCTGCACCGGTCGCACCCAGGG
>DATFRM010000216.1:0-10636 GCA_035263265.1 Actinomycetes bacterium | reverse complement strand
CCAGCGGCCGGAACCCAGGGACGTGCGCCGCCGAGCCACCCAACCGCCAGTCGAACGCGTCGATCGCAGCGTCGACCGCAGGTGTTGATGTCTCGGACCGTCCGGTGTCCACCGTGAACTCGCCGGCGATCGAACCATCTGGCCGGATCAACACGGCTTTGCCGAGTTGGTCACCCACGCGCAGCAGCATCGATCCGTCGGGACGGCAACCGAGAACGCCGTAGGTGCTCGGGCGCGGGAACCGTGACCGCACCCCGTCATCGAGATCGAGCACCGATAGATTGCCGTCGGCCGCGACCAACACCGTGTCCGGGCCGCACCATTCGAGTGGCGTAACGGACGTCGCACCGGGATAGAAGATCGTCGCCGTTGGTCCGGCCGCAACGCTGCTGATCCTTATCGCATTCGGGTCGTCGGCAGAACCGAGCAGCGCTGTGGCGTTCTGTCCGAGCAGCTCCGGAGTGATGTCCCCGCTCCGATTGCCGGAAGATGCCCGACCGATCTCTGTACCGGACAGGCCACCGCTCTCGCCGATGCTGTAGCGCGTCAACGGCAGACCAGAGGCCGGGATGCAGACGAACCAGCCGTCCCGGGTCCACCCGGCCGAGCCTGCGCACTGCACCGAGGGGATCGCGCGACCGGTCACCAGGTCCTCGAGATCCCATGTCTGTTCAGATATAGATCCAGCGGCCTCGACTTGAGCGGCGACGTACCTGCCATCGGGTGACAGCAGGATTTGGCCGGTCGGCCGCCGGGGATCGATAACACGCCGGTACGCGTGATCCGACCCCACGCCCAGAGTGACGGAACGATCACCGCATCCAGTCGAGACACAAACACGCTTGGTTCGCGGAAAGAAGAACGTGCGCTCGAACAGCTTGGTCTCTACGAGGAGCTGAACTCGATCCGTTGGGCGCTGCGCGATGGTGGGTACCTCGCCAATCGGAGCGGTCAATCGTGGTGGAAGCGGTTCGAGGCCCCCGCCGCTGGCCGGTGGACCAGCGGGACCAATGCTCGGCTGAGGAGACAGCAGAGTCAGCGTCAGTACGGCACAACCAAGCGCAACGGCAGCGACAGCGACCGCCGCGCGACGGCGGATCCGAGTACGGCCAGCGCGACGCCAGATCCGGTCGGGCGCCGGGACCCGCGGAGCGTCAGCGTCGGCCAGTTCGGCAAGCAACGCGCCGATACGTTCGGTCATCCCGGGACCTCCATGAGATCGGCCAGCTCGGCAAGCAACGCGCCGATTCGTTCGGTCATCGCGAGACCTCCATGAGATCCGCGAGCTCGGGAGCAAGCGCTCGTAACCGATCAAGCGCATGCCTGGTCTGGCTCTTTACCGTCCCGACGCTGACCCCGAGGACAACCGCGGTCTGCGCTTCGGTCAAGTCTTCGTAGTACCGCAGCACCAGAACCGCGCGCTGCCGCGGCGTCAACCGTGCCAAGGCGTCGCGCAGGACCAGGCGAAGTTCGGTTCGATCGACCTCAGCCGGCTCTTTGCGATCAACGGCGACACGATCGGTGACGATCTCGCGGGACCGGCCTCGTCGCCACCAGGACACCGCCTCGTGGTAGAGCGCAGTCCGGACGTAGGCCTCGCGCCGCCCCTCGTCGATCTGCCGCCAGCGCAGCGCCGTCTTGTGTAACGCCGACTGCAGCAGATCCTCGGCGAGATGCCGATCGGCGGTCAGCAGGTAGGCCACCCGAGCGAGCGCCGCACCCCGGGCATGGACGAACTCGCGGAAGGAATCCTCGCCGCCCATCCGCCCCTCCCGACCGTCGATGCCGTGCCCGGGCACGGATCGCCGCGACAACGCGCCGCGCCGCTAACCCGTACATGCCTATAGACGCATCGACGGGCCGCGGCGGAGGGAACCTACCTCGCCGAAATCACGATCTGGACGGCGAGCCTGGCGGGCACCGCCAGGTGTGCCAGCCCAACCCCGCCGGTCAGCGGGCCGAGGCCGGCGCCTTGGCCCGGAGGATCGAGATGAACTCGCGCATCCACGCCGGGTGGTCGGGCCAGGCTCGGGCGGAGACCATGACGCCGTCGACGACCGCCTCGCTGTCCACGAACTCGCCCCCGGCCGCCGCGACATCCGGTGCCAGCGCCGGATAGGCAGCCGACCGGCGCCCGTTCAGCAGACCCGCGGTCGCCGGCAGCAGGCCACCGTGGCACAGGTGCGCGACCGGCTTGTCGTCACCGAAGAAGTGCTTGGTGATGCGCTGCACATCGGGATCGTTGCGGATGTACTCCGGGGCACGGCCGCCCGGGATCACCAGGGCCACGTACTGGGACGGGTCGACGTCGGCGAAGGCCAGGTCGGCCGGCCAGGTGTAGCCGGGCTTCTCGGTATAGGTGTCGAACCCGTCGACGAAGTCGTGCACGACGAATTGCAGCTTCTTCTTCGACGGTCCGGCGATGTCGACCTCGTACCCCTCCTCGAGCAGGCGCTGGTACGGATAGAGGACTTCGAGAGACTCGGCTGCGTCACCGGTCAGGATCAGCACCTTGGACACGAGATCCACCTCCTCGGGCGGTCGGCGGGACCCCCGGTTCGGGAAGCTAGACCGGGCACCGAAGTCGGTCAACAGTGGCCTCACGAGGCCGGGTAACCGGTAAGGAACGGGGCCGGCCAACAGTCGGCGTTCGGCCCGCCCGACGGATACCGTCATCGATCAAACCGAGTCGGGTAGGGGCTAATCTGATCGGCCATGTCGGTACCGCACGGGTCGATCACGCTGATCGATGGTCCATGGACCCATCGGGCGGTTTCGGCCAACGGTGCGCGCTTCCATGTCGCGGAACTCGGACAAGGCCCGCTAGTCCTGCTCATCCACGGCTACCCGCAGTACTGGTGGACCTGGCGCCACCAGTTGGTGGCGTTGTCAGCGGTGGGTTACCGGGCGGCCGCGATGGATCTGCGCGGCTACGGGGGCAGCGACAAGACGCCGCGCGGCTACGACCCGTTCACGTCAGTCGCCGACGTCGCCGGCGTGATCAAGTCGCTCGGCGAGCGGGACGCGGTGATCATCGGGCACGACTGGGGCGGCTTCCTGGCCTGGACGATGGGCGTGGTCCGGCCGGATCTGGTGCGCCGGATCGTGGCCGTCTCGATGCCGCATCCGCGGCGAGTGCGGAGTGCGCTGACGCTGAGCTGGCGGCAACTGCGGGCCAGCGCGCACATACTCGGGCTGCAGCTCCCTTGGCTGCCGGAGCGCCGGGTGGGCGGATCGGACGGCGAGTACATCGCGTCGCTGCTACGAGCCTGGTCAGGGCCGGGCTGGCCGGACGAGGACACCGAGGCGCGGTACACGGCAGCGATGCAGGTGCCCGGTGTAGCGCACTGCTCGGTGGAGTACTTCCGGTGGGCGATCCGCTCGATCCCGCGCCCGGACGGAATGCGCTTCGCCGCCCGGATGCGCACCCCGATCGAAGCGCCGGTGCTCCAACTGCACGGCGAGCTGGACACGTGCATCCTGCCCACCAGCGCACTCGGGTCGGGGCACTATGTGGCGGCACCGTACCGCTGGCGGCTGCTTGAGGAGGTTGGGCACTTCCCGCACGAGGAGGATCCGGCCGGCTTCGACGCAGAGCTGATCGACTGGCTGGCTGCCCCGATCAACGGTGTGCGGTAGCTCGTAGCCTGGCCGTATGAGCACGCCACGTGAGCAAACGCCATGAGCACCGTGGATCGCGATCGAGACCAGGCCGGACGGCCCCGAAACGCCCGGCCCAGGGATGAGCTGGGTCGGCCGCTCGGCTATGGGGAGTCCGGGGTGCCGACCATTCCCGAGGACCTGGTGCTGACCCCTGATGAAGCACTGTCGCAAGCGCAGCAGCTATTGGACGACGGTCACGCGTTCCAGGCCCACGAGGTACTCGAGGCGGTGTGGAAGGCAGCGCCCGAGTCCGAACGCAACCTCTGGCGCGGGCTGGCCCAACTGGCGGTCGGCCTCACCCATGCCCAGCGGGGAAATCGGGTCGGCGCGGCCAGGCTGCTGCGCCGCGGCGCGGATCGGATCGAGCCGTGGGAAGCGCAGCCGCCGCATCAGATAGACGTGACCGGATTGATGACCTGGGCCGCGTCAACCGCCGAACGCCTCGAGGTAAGCCCGACCGACGAGCTGCCCCCGCCGCAACTCACGCGCGCGGACCGGTAGTAGGGCCAGGTCCGAAGCGACCGCCGCCGCAGTCCTGGCTACGCGCACGGGCCGGTAGAAACCGCCGCGGTCGACGACGAGCCATTCCGAGCATCGCTGGTGGCTTCGTTGGCGGTTACTGCGTAGCCGGTATTCGAATCGTCGAGCGATTTCGCGAATATGACCCCGTACACGTCCCCGGCCGGCGACAGGAGCGGCCCGCCGGAGTTGCCCGGCTCGACCCGCGCGTACAGCGAGAACACCTCCCGGGTGACCCGGCCGCGGTCGTAGATGTTGGGTCCCTGGGCCCGCAACTCGTCTCTGATCCGGGCAGCGCGAGCCACGAAGGGGCCGTTGTTCGGATACCCGGCAACGACCGCGTCGTCGCGCGAGTCACCCGTACCGTCGAAATCGAGAGCCCGCAGCGGCAGGCCCGGCACGTACAGGACCGCGATGTCCCGGCGCGAGTCGAACAGCACGACCCTCGCCCCGAACCGCCGATCGCTGCCCTCGACGATGACCTGCGGTTCTCTGACTCCGGCCACCACATGCGCGTTCGTCATGACCCGCTCCGGGTCGTACACGAACCCCGATCCCTCGATTTCGCGCGAGCAGGACAGCGCGGTTCCGACGATCTTGACGATGCTCGGCCGGGCACGACGGACCGCCGTGCTGTTCGCCACCGCTGGGTCGGGTGGCTCCACCGGCAGTATCCGTTCGGGCGTGAACGGCCCGAACACACTCGGGAAACCGTTCGCATCGAGCACCTTGGCGAACGAGTGATAGAGCGCATCCGCGCTGCTCGGCATGACTTCGTTGACGCCGCGCAGGATCGAGGAGTCGCGGAATAGCCGGGCCAGGCTCGGCACCGAAGAGGTCGCCACCGCCGAGCCGATGAACCAGGCGACCAGCAACATCGACACCACGGATAGGAACGCGCCCCCGGCTGCGTCCACCGTCTGCGCCGACTCCCAGGTCACCCGGGAGCGCAACCAACCACCGAGTAGCCCGGCCAGCAGTTGCCCGACACTCGCCAGCACAAGCACCAGGCCGATTGCGACCAGCGCGATGCCGGTCTGCGCGTCCGCATTGCCGAGCAGCCTCGGTACCAGGTTCAGGCCGAGCAGCCCACCGCCGAGAAACCCGAGAAAGGACAGCAGCCCGGCCAAGAATCCCTGGCGGTATCCGGTGACGCCGAAGGCGATCGCGGCCGCGATCAGCAGCAGGTCGAGCAGGTTCATCCGACTGTCTCCGGCAAGTCCTCCACCCGGTTGAGGTCCCACGCGCGCTCCCAGCCGACCAGCCGAAACAGCCGATCGATCAGGCCCGCGGTGAATCCCCAGACCAGCAGGCCGCGCACACCGAACGCGGCACCGACATATCCGCTGGGGTGTCGTACCCGGAAACGGTTCGCCGGATCAAGCAGTTCCGCGATCGGGATCCGGTGCACCGAGGCCACCTCGGCCGGATCCATGACCGACACCGGCGACGGCTTGCGCCACCAGCCAAGCACCGGGGTCACCACATATCCGCTCGGCGGCAACCAGATCGATGGCAGTGTTGCGAACACGTCGACACCGGCCGGGTCCAGTCCGGTTTCCTCCTGGGCTTCGCGGAGCGCCGCGTCCACTGGTCCGCTGTCCTCCGGATCGAGCGAGCCACCGGGAAAGGCCGGCTGACCGGCGTGGCTGCGCATGTCGTGGGACCGCTCGATGATCAGTAGATCGGGCCCGCTAGGCCCGTCGCCGAACAGCAGCAGTACGGCCGACGGGCGGCCACCATCGTCGGGCGGGAGGAAGCGGCTGAGCACCTCCGGCTCGATTCGGGCGGCCAACTCGGCCAGCGGTCGCAGCCAGTCGGGCAGAGAGCTAACCAACCGATTGGACTTGGTGGCGGTCACCGCGCCACCCCGGCGGGCAGCCGAACCCGCAGCTCCGGGCCCGTGACGATCACAGTGCAACCCCGAAGTGCTGGCTGATCAGGCCGGCCAGCTTCGCATCGCTGTCGATCTCGCCGTACTCGGTGTGCACTATCCGGCCGTCACCGGAGACGAAGAACGTCACCGGCGGCCCCGGGATCGGCAGCTTGGCGCGTACCACGCCGTCATGGTCGTACAACGAAGGAAAGTCGACTCCGATCTCCTTGGCCCACCCTAGGGCCGCTACCCGATCATCAAGGATGTCGATGCCGAGTACGTCGACCCGGCCGGCGTACGCATCGGCCGCGCGGACTATGCGCGGCATCTCGGCCGCACACGGCGTACACCAGCTTGCCCACACGTTGATGACGACGGGCCGGCCGGCGACTGCCGGCAGGCCGGACAGACCAACCGAGGGCCCGGCGCCCAGGCAGTCAAGGGTGATCGCCGGCAGCTGGTCGGCGGTGCCGACCGCATCCGTATCCACCCGCGGGCACTCCGGCAAGCCAGCCGCGGCGATCGCACGCTGCTCGGCGGCCCGGTCGACCGGAGCGCCCGCCGGCTCGCTCGCCCGGCCCGAGCCGGCGGCACACCCGGCTACAGCGCCGATCACCACACCGAGCAAGGCGAGCCCGATCCGACGCGTCACGCCTCGTCCACCGCTGGCGTCAGCTTGACAAGCTTGCTTGCCGTCTTCGGATCGGTCGGGCCCAGGCCGTACGACGGACACAGCGTCGCGATCGGGCACGCGCCACAGGCCGGCCGCCGGGAGTGGCAGATCCGCCGGCCGTGCCAGATCAGCCGGTGCGACAGCATCGTCCACTCGGACTTCGGGATCAGCGACCCGACCTCATGCTCGACCTTCACCGGATCCTCCGAGCTGGTCCAGCCGAAGCGGCGGGCCAGCCGGCCGAAGTGCGTGTCCACGGTGATCCCAGGGATCCCGAACGCGTTCCCGAGCACCACGTTCGCGGTCTTCCGGCCGACTCCGGGCAGTGTGACCAGGTCCTTGAGCCGGTTGGGCACCTCCCCGCCATACCGGTCGCACAGGTCTTGCCCGAGCTTGATCAATGATGTGGTCTTGGCCCGATAGAACCCGGTCGACTGGATGATCGTTTCCAGCTCGGTGCGGTCGGCGGACGCGTAGTCCTCGGCGGTGCGGTACTTCGCGAACACCGTCGGAGTGACCATGTTCACCCGTACGTCGGTGGTCTGTGCGGACAGGATCGTCGCGACCAGCAGTTCCAGCGGGTTGGTGAAGTCGAGCTCGCAGTGCGCATCCGGATAGAACTGAGCGAGCTGACGATTGATGCGTCGGGCTCGCCGAACCAGCGCGACCCGCGACTCATCGGCAAACGACTTGCGTGGCACCCGGACAGCGTAGGCCGTGATCGCTTGAGTTGGCCGGTGACCCGCGTCGTTCCATCGGCGGCCGATTCGCGTCGGCGCGGGGGCTGCTGTGCGCCGGACGTCGGGTCGCTGAACCGCGCAACCCATAGGCGCTCGGACGACAGATACGGGAGACTGTGCGTACGGAGCTAAGGCGGGGCACCGGACCGGGAGGTGGCGTGAGCATCGACGAGGTGCTCAAGAAGGCGCCCCTGTTTGCCGCTTTGGACGATGACGACATCGCGTCGCTTCGCGCCCACACCAGCGAGATCCGGGTAAAGCGCGGCGAGGTGCTCTATCGCGAGGGCGATTCCGGCGATGAGTTCTTCATGGTGGTCCGCGGCAAGGTGAAGCTCGGCCGGACCGCGGACGACGGCCGGGAGAGCATGCTCGCGCTCCTTGGTCCGGGTGACACGTTCGGCGAGGTCGGGCTGTTCGATCCTGGGCCTCGCGCGGCCACGGTGACCGCGGTTACCGACGGAAGCATGCTCTGCATCGACAACGCGCACCTGCGTGGCTGGCTGAGCGGCCGGCCGACAGTAGCCGAAGCCTTGCTGCAGCAGGTGGCCCGGCGGCTGCGGGTCGGCGCCGAGGCCATGGCTGACCTGGTCTTTCTTGACGTACCTGGCCGGGTAGCCAAAGCGCTGCTGGATCTGTCCGCGCGGTTCGGCACCGCGGCGGTCGGCGGGGGCGTCTACGTTGCGCACGACCTCACCCAGGAGGAGTTGGCGCAGCTGGTCGGGGCATCCAGGGAGACCGTGAACAAGGCCCTGGCCGACTTCGTAAACCGCGGCTGGATCCGGCTGGAGGCCCGCGCGGTGGTCATCCTCGACATGGAAAGGCTGCGCGCCCGAGCCGACTAGCTCTGCTCACCGAGACTCTGCTCACTAGCTCTGCTCACTAGCTCTGCTCACTAGCTCTGCTCACCGAGACTCTGCTCACTACTCTGCTCACTGACTCTGCCGACTAACGCTGCCGACCAGCCCCCGTCGACTGGCCCTTCGCGGCTGGCCCTGCCCGACTAGCTGCCGTCGACCAACCCCACGGCCGTCACCCGCCGGGCAAGTTCCCAACTTCGTCGATGTAGTCGAGCTGAGCCCGCACCGACAGCTCCGCGGCCGGCCAGACTGCCCGATCGACGTCGGCGTAGACCCGTTCGACCACCTCTCGAGGGGTCCGGGCGCCGGCGGTGACCGCGCGCTCCACCTGGGCCAGCCGTTCGGCGCGATGCGCAAGGTAACCGTCCACCGCCGCCAGCGCGTCGGTGAGCACCGGACCGTGCCCGGGAAGCACGGTCGTGATCTCGTGTGCGGCGGCGAGATCGCGCAGTCGCCGGAGCGAGGCAAGGTAGTCCACGAGCCGGCCGTCCGGATGCGCGACCACGGTGGTTCCCCGGCCGAGCACGGTGTCACCGGTAAGCACGGTTCGATCAGCCGGCACCACGAACGACAGCGAGTCGGAGGTATGACCCGGGGTGCCGACCACACGGATCTCCAGACCGCCGACCTCAACTACGTCGCTATCGCCAAGCCCCTCCGCGCCCAGCCGATGCCGTGGATCAAGGGCCCGGACCGGAACACCGCCAGCGAGCTGGGCGAACCGGTTGGCGCCCTCCGCGTGATCCGGGTGGCCATGCGTGAGCAGTACCAGACCAACCCGTGCGTCGAGGTCGGCAGCCGCGGACAGCACCGCACGCAGGTGACCCTCGAGTTCCGGTCCCGGGTCGACGACGACACCGACCGAACCGCCCGGCTCGAGCAGCAGCCAGGTGTTCGTCCCGTCCAGCGTCATCGGTCCCGGATTGGGGGCCAGAATCCGGGTTGCCCGGCCGACGCTCTCGCGGCTCATGAGGGGTAGCCATCCTCTCCGGGCAGGACCAGCTGCAGGTGGCCGTTCCGGTCGACCGCGGCCGGCGTGATCGGGTATATGTCCCGGTTCGGCACCGCAGCCAGGACATCGGCGATGGAGCGGTACTCCGAGAGCTCCCGCAGCGTCACCGCTGTCGGTGGCAGCATGCTGATCTCCCCCCGGAACAGCCTGGCCAGCGCCGCGGCCGGTGTCAGCCAGCACACCTCGTCGGCCTCGCTCGAAACGTCCCTGGTCAGCTGGCCGACCGGCAGCACAGCCAGGAAGAACCTGGTGTCGTAGCGACGCTCCTCGAACTCAGGAGTGATCCAGTGCGCCCAGAGGCCGAGCAGATCCGTCCGCAGTACCAAGCTGCGCGCGGACAGGAAGTCGGAGAATGCCAACTCCCGGTCGACCAGCGCGCGACGATCCCGCTCCCAGTCGGCGCCGGCTACGTCGGCGACCACGGTGTCGGCGGATGGGCCGGCAAGCAGTACGCCGGACTCCTCGAACGTCTCCCGGACCGCGGCGCAGACAAGCATCCGCGCCTCGGCGTCGGTACCACCGAGCCGGGCCGCCCACTCGGCCGGAGTGGGACCAGCCCAGCCGACGTCGTGGTCGGCGTCCCGCGGATCAACGGAGCCGCCTGGGAACGCGTACATCCCACCAGCGAACGCCATCGACCGCACCCGGCGAATGAGGTAAACCTCCGGTCCGGAAGCGCCCTCGTTGGAAACACCCCCGTCGGGAGCACCGCCGCCGTCGGGAGCACCGCTATCGGACGCGCCGGCCACGAGGGCGCCGCGGTCGAGCGCGTTGGCCTCCGCAGCGCCGCCGGACTTGTCGCGCAGCAGTATCACGGTGGCGGCCGGCCTAGGCGCCACCGGAATCTGATCACCGGCGGCGAACCGCCTGGCTCGTTCGGCCAGCGCGGACGGGAGCATCCGCAGCCGGTGCCCGGCTTCAGTCACCAGCTGACACGCCCTAAACCTCGACGATCACTTCCACCTCGACCGGGGCGTTGCGCGGCAGCACCGCAACCCCGACCGCGCTGCGGGCGTGCTTGCCGGCATCACCGAATACGGCGCCGAGAAGCTCACTGGCCCCGTTGATGACCTCCGGCTGGTCGTAGTACTCCGGCGCGCTAGCGACGAACCCCACAACCTTGACGACCCGCTTGACCGACGACAGATCACCGACCTCGGCCTTGATCGCGGCAAGCGCATTGAGCGCGCACTGCTGAGCTAGCTCCCTGCCTTCTTCTGTGGACACCTCCGCACCGAGCTTGCCGGTGCGCGGCAACGCGCCATCGACAATCGGCAGCTGTCCCGCGGTGTAAAC
>DATFRM010000215.1:0-2120 GCA_035263265.1 Actinomycetes bacterium | reverse complement strand
TTGGCCAGCTTGACGATGGCCCCGGTGTCGGTAGTCAGGTACTTGATCAGCTCCCAACCGGCCTCCGGGTTCTTCGAGCCCTTGGAGATGCCGATGATGTTGCCGCTGACGTACCCGCCGCCATACAGGTCGGGCTTGCTGTCGGCGGCCGGGAACGGTGCAGTGGCGTAGTCGATGTTCGCCTTGTCGGCGGCGATAAACGCGATCCGCCATTCGCCGTCGAGCATCATCGCGACCTTGCCGCGCTCGAAGTCGTTGGCCGCTGAAAACTCGTCACCCTTACCGGCGGAGAACTTCGTCAGCTTCTGGTGTGTGTAGAAGTCCACCAGCTGCTTCTGCCAGGTGAGCATCTCCTGCCAGGCCGGATCCGTGGCGAGCGCCGACTTGCCGTCATCGCTGAACCAGTGGGCATCCCAGTGTGGCGCCCAGTGGGCCGGGGAGTTCTCGTAGTAGTCGAGATTCGGCATGAAGCCGATCACGTCGATGTCGCCGTTGGACTTGAACTGGGTCAGCTTCTTGGCCATCTCGGTGAGCTCGCTCATCGTTTTCGGCGGCGCGGTGTAGCCGGCGTCGGCGAGCAGCTTCTTGTTGTAGTACAGGCCGTAGGTGTCGGCCAGCACCGGCATCGAGCACCGCACGCCCTGGTACTCGGTGTACGCACGAACCACCGGGACCAGTTGGTTTAGGTCGACCTGGTCCCGGTCGATGTAGGGCTGCAAGTCGCGCCAGGCGCCGGTCGAGCAGAAGTTCCCGACGATGTCGGTCGAGTAGGACAGGCCCACGTCGGGGCCCTTGCCGGCGGCGATGGCCTGGCGCATCTTCTCGTCGTCCTGGCCGCTGCTGACCTTGACCGTGACGCCGGGATGGCTGGTCTCGAAGTCCTTGACCACCTGGTTGATGGCCTCGGCCTCGCGGCCGGTGAAGAAGTGCCAGAACGTGACCGTGCCGGACGCACTGACGGTCGGCGCCGGCAGCGGTTCGCTGCCGGAGCCGCTGTCGGTCGCGGTGCACGCTGCGGTGACGATCGATAGAGCGGCTAAGCCGGCGGCCAGCCGGGGGATGCGCAGTCGTGTCATCTCGGATGAACCTTCCGGGGGATGGCGGTGGAGGGCGGGCGGATAATTGCGGAATTCTCCGCCACGGTCGAGCCGAAAACCAGGTCGCGGGCCTGTTCGAGTGCAGCGACCGTGGCCCCGGCGAGCACCGGGTTACCGGCCACGGTGGACAGCCGCAGCGCGGGCTTGGGAATGGTCAGCTCATCCAGGTGGGCGGCAACGCGCTGCCGGAGCCGCTCGCCACCGGCACGGCTGACCTCGCCGGAGAGCACAATCATGGCCGGATCCACGGTCGCGACGATCGCGGCCAGACCGGCGGCGAACCGGCGGCCGAGCTCGTCGAACAGCTCGTCCGGCGTACCGGCCGCGCGCAGCGCCGATCCGGCGGTGCTGGCCCGGACGCGGTACTGCCTGGCCAGTGCGAGCACCGCCGGCGCCGCCACCATCGACTGGAACGCGCCTCGGCCACTGTGCCCGAGGTGATAGGGCAGCGGCTCGCCGGCGACCGGTAGATACGCGACCTCGCCGGCGCCACCGGTCGCTCCGCGGTAGAGCCGCCCGCCGACCACGATCGCCATTCCGACTCCTTCGTCCACCCACAGGTGCACGAAGTCGGCGTCGTCGACGGCCGTCCCGTGGGCGCGCTCGGCCAGTGCGGCCAGGTTGACGTCGTTCTCGAGCTCGGCCGGGACCCCGATGGCGGCGGCGATCTCGTCGACCAGCCCCGGCTTGTGCCAGCCCGGCAGGTGATGGGCGTAGCCCAGCTGACCGGTCTGCGGGTTCACCGCGCCGGGGGTGCCGATCACGACCGAGGTCAGATCGGACGGATCCAGTTCGATGATCTCGGTTGTGGCGGCGAGTGCGGCGCTTACCGCGGGGACCGCCTGTGCGCCGGCCCGGCCCGGGGTTCGGTGCGTGTGCTGGGCGACCACCCGCCCGGTGATGTCGGCGATCGCGATCTCGATCCGGCTCGCGGAGACGTCCAGCGCTCCGACGTAAGCGGCGCCCGGGTTCACCTCGTACAGCTGAGCGGTCCGCCCGCTGGTGCGCGGTCCGACCGGGATG
>DATFRM010000214.1:0-2576 GCA_035263265.1 Actinomycetes bacterium | reverse complement strand
GGAACCGGTTGCGCGCCGAGCGACCGACGATGACCTCCTCTCCCTGCTCCGGCGCCTGCTCAGTGAGGAACCTGGCTAGTGACGCGCCGTCGATGAGTCGCTGACCGCCGTCGGTCCGCCGAGTGTCCAGCTGACCACCGTCGGCCCAGCGCCGGACCGTATCGACGCTGACACCGAGGATCGCGGCCACTTGACCAGGGCGGTAGCTGGGGATCACGCGGCAACTGTAAGAGCTGAAGCTAGCCTGTGCAAGGCAGATAGCTCGCTTGTAGCCGCACTCGCTAGCCGTTGTCTTGTACTAGACAGCAGGAGCGAGGTTCAGGCGTCCCGTCGGTGGAGCACGACGAACCCCCCGACCAGGGCCGTCGCGGCCAAGCAGGCCAGCACTCCGAGCCCGGCCCAGACCCCGATCGGGACGCTGTCCAGGCGATCGACGGTTCGCTGAATGGCCAGCCCGGCCGTCATCGGCGAGAACTTCTGCACGACCTCCCGCGGGTGCTCGGGGAGCAGCAGCGCGGCGATGAACGGCACCAGCAGCAGCGCGAACACCGTGGTGATCGTGGCCGCGGTATGCCGGAGGATCATTCCGACGCCGAGGCTCAGCAGCCCGACCAGGGCGAGATAGAGGCCGCTGCCGACGACCGCGCGCAGCGCCGGCTCATCGGCCAGCGAAACGAGCGGGTAGCCCTGCTGCGGCACGAACCCGTTGCCGTGCAGGACCGGCTGCGCGACGAGAAACGCGGCCACCGACGCGACAAGTCCGGCGGCCAGGCACACCAAACCGACCACGGTGGCCTTCGCGGCCAGCACGGCCGAGCGCCGCGGCACTGCGGTCAGCGTCGAACGCATGGTGCCGGTCGCGTACTCCCCGGTCGCGGCCAGCGCGGCGATCGCAACCACCGCGAACTGGCCGAAGATGATCCCGGACAGGCCGTTCATGACCACGTCCTCGTCGCCGCAGCCGGCCGCTCCCGGAGTGCAGCCGGGCCCCCCGCCCGACGTACCGACCGATGCCGCTACGAAGAAGCTGAGCAATACCGACAGGCCGATGAGCGCCAGCACCGACCATGCGGTGCTCGGCACCGACCGCAACTTGGTCCACTCGGCTTGCAGCACTCGCTTCCCACCCATCACGCATCCCTTCTGGACAGCAACCAACCCGCGACCACCAACGCCACCGCGACATAGCCGCACAGCACTCCGAGCCCGGCCCAGGGCCCGATCGCGATGTTGGCAGGGTCCCTGGTCTGCTGGATCGCGAGCCCGGCCATCGGAGCGGTCCGCCGCACCCACATGGCGACGTCCTCCGACAGCAACGGCGAGCCCGGCTCGGCCGCGAACAACGGGACGAACGTCACCGCGACCAGCGCGGTGATCGCGCCGCCGGTGCGCCGCAAGATGATCCCGAGACCCAACCCCAGCAGTGCCAGCAAGGCCAGGAACAGCCCGCTGCCGACGATCGCGCGCAGCACCGGCTCGGTGAGCAGCGAGGGCGGTGGATAGGCGGGCGCGACGTACCCGTTGCCCCGGAGCAGCGGCTGGGCCAGGAGAAACGACGCGAAGCTCGCCACCAGTCCCGCCGCTGCCACCGCAGTCCCCAAGACGACCGCCTTAGCCGCCAGCACCCGAGATCGCGCTGGCACCGCCGCAAATGTGGTCCGGATCAGCCCGGTCGCATACTCGGAGGTTCCCGCCAGCACCCCAAGCGTGATCACGGCAAGCTGACCGAAGTACACGCCGCGCAGGCTGTTCACCACCACGTCGTCGTCGCCCTGACCGGCCTGAGTGGCGTTCGTGTCACCCGCGGACGCGAGCAGAACGGTGAGCGCGATCGTGACCGCAACAGCGATCAGCAGCGACCAGCGAATCCCCCGCACCGACCAGAACTTGGTCCACTCGGCGCGGACAATGCGCCCGAACCCGTCGGTCACCGTGTCTTCCCAACACTGCCGGACGGCGGCGATCCGGCCGCGTAGTCCACCGCATCCCTGGTCAGCCGCAGGTACGCCTGCTCGAGCGTGGCCCGGTGCGGGGTCAGCTCGTACAGGGGCAGCCCGCGGTCCGCGGCCAGCTTCGCCACGTGCTCCGCGCTCAGCCCGGTCACGGTCAGCGTGTCGGAGCTGGTCGAGCTGACCGCGGCGCCGGCCGCGGCCAGCACTGCCATGATCTCCGCGCGGTAAGGGGTCCGGATGGTCACCGTGCCGTCCGAAGCCGAGCCCAGCAGCTCGGCGACCGAGGTGTCCGCGATCAGCCGGCCGCGGCCGATGATGATCAGGTGGTCTGCGGTGTCCTCGAGCTCACTCATCAAGTGACTGGCGACGAACACCGCTCGGCCCTCGGCGGCCAGCGAGCGCAGGAAGCCGCGGATCCAGACCACGCCCTCCGGATCCAGGCCGTTGACCGGTTCGTCGAGTAGCAGGATCCGGGGGTCACCGAGCAGCGCGGCCGCGATCCCCAGCCGCTGCCGCATACCCAGTGAAAAGCGTCCGGCCCGACCCCGGGCGACCGGAGCCAACCCAACCTGCTTCAGTACCTCCGCAACCCGGGTGCGCGGAATGCCGTTGCTGTGCGCCAGC
>DATFRM010000213.1:0-6132 GCA_035263265.1 Actinomycetes bacterium | reverse complement strand
AGTCGACGCCCTGCAGGTGGCGGCTCGCGACGGGCACGCCGAGCACGGGCACGACCGTCTTGGCGGCCAGCATGCCGGGCAGGTGCGCGGCGCCGCCGGCGCCGGCAATCAGCACCCGCAGTCCGCGGCCGGACGCAGACTCGGCGTAGGCGAGCATCTCTCGCGGCATCCGGTGCGCGGAGATCACGTCGGCCTCGTACGGCACGTCGAACTCGACCAGCGCTTCGGCGGCGGCCCGCATGACCGGCCAGTCCGAGTCCGACCCCATCACGACGCCGACGAGCGGTTCAGCCATCGATCGCTCCAGACAGGTAGTCGGCCGCGTGCCAGGCGCGCTCCCGCAGCTCGTGGTAGCCGGATCCGGACACCGTCACGTGCCCGATCTTGCGGCCCGGCCGGACCTGCTTGCCGTACATATGAATGCGCAGCGCGGGGTCCCTGGCCATGCAGTGCAGGTACCGGCGGTAGACGTCGGGATCGTCCCCGCCGAGCACGTTGACCATGACGCTCGCCGGTGCCCGGGCAGTCGGTGTGCCCAGCGGCAGATCGAGCACCGCTCGCAGGTGCTGCTCGAACTGGCTGGTCACCGCGCCGTCGATGGTCCAGTGCGCGGAGTTGTGCGGCCGCATGGCCAGCTCGTTGACGAGCACCCCGCGCGCGGTCTCGAACATCTCCACGGCCAGCACACCAGTGCAGTCCAGTTCGGCCGCGATCGTCATCGCGGTCTGCACCGCCGCAAGGGCGACCTCGGTGCGCAACCCGGGTGCCGGCGCCAGCACCTCGCGGCAGATGCCGCCGCGTTGCACCGTCTCGACCACCGGGTAGACCGCAACCTGACCGTACGGGGATCGGGCCAGCACCACAGCCAGCTCGCGAACGAAGTCCACCCGCTCCTCGGCGAGCAAGCCCGGCCCGCTCGCACTCGCTGCGGCGGCCAGGACCGGCTCAGCCTCGGCCGCGGACTCCACTAGCCAGACGCCCCGGCCGTCGTAGCCACCGCGCGCGGTCTTGAGCACCACCGGCCAGCCGCCGAGCTCGGCAGCGAACCCGGCCAGCTCCGCCACCGTCCCGACTCGCCGCCAGCGGGGAACCGGGATGCCGGCCGCGGTCAGCCGCTCCCGCATCGCCAGCTTGTCCTGAGCGTGCAGAAGCGCGTCCGGGCCCGGGCGGACCGCAATTCCGGTCTCCGCCAGTGCGTGCAGGTGCTTGGTCGGTACGTGCTCGTGATCGAAGGTGACCACGGCGCAGCCCGCTACAACCGACCGCAGGGCGGCCAGGTCGCGGTAGTCACCTACGTGCACGTCGCGGATCACCTGGGCCGCGGAGTCGTCGTCGCGGTCGGCCAGTAGCTGAAGCCGGACGCCCAGCGGGATCGCGGCCTGCTGCAGCATCCGAGCCAGCTGACCGCCGCCGATCAGCGCCACCGCCGGAAAGCCCACAGCTGGGAACCTTAATCCCCGGCGGATACCTTCTCGATCATTACCGCCGCTCTGCGCAGACAAAGCGCCCAAATCGGGTGATCATTTGCGAACTGCGCCGGTAATGATCCACCAGCCGCCAGTCAGCACAGAGCCGTCGGGCGGCCTCTGCTAGAGGCCGAGCTCGCGGGCGATCAGCATCCGCTGCACCTCGGAGGTTCCCTCGCCGATCTCGAGCACCTTCGCGTCCCGCCACATCCGGGCTACCGGAAACTCGTTCATGAAGCCGTAGCCGCCGTGGATCTGGGTCGCGTCCCTGGCGTTGTCGACCGCGGCCTCCGAGCTGTACAGCTTCGCGATCGCCGCCTCCCGCTTGAACGGCTCGCCGCGCGCCATCAGCTCGGCCGCGCGGTACCAGCTCAGCCGCGCGGTGTGCGCGCGCATCTCCATGTCCGCGAGCTTGAACTGGATCGCCTGGTTGGCTCCGATCGGCCGGCCGAACGCTTGGCGGTCGTGGGCGTACCGCAGCGACTCGTCAACACAACCGGCGGCCAACCCGGTGGCCAGTGCGGCGATCGCGATCCGGCCCTCGTCCAGGATCGACAGGAACTGCGCGTAGCCGCGGCCGATCTCGCCGACCAGGTTGGCGGCCGGTACCCGGCAGTCGGCAAACGACAGTTCCCGGGTGTCGGACGCGCACCAGCCCACTTTCGAGTACGCCTTGCCAACCGTGAACCCGGGCGTACCGGCCGGCACGATGATGGCCGAGATCTCCTTCTCGCCGTCCGCCCCCTCGCCGGTAACCGCGGCCACCGTGACAAGGCCGGTGATCTCCGTACCCGCGTTCGTGATGAACGCCTTGGTCCCGTTGATCACCCACTCGTCGCCGTCCAGCCGGGCGGTGGTCCGAGTCGACCCGGCATCCGATCCGGCGCCCGGTTCGGTCAGCCCGAACGCGCCGAGCAGTTCCCCGGAACAGAGCCTGGGCAGCCACTCCTGCTTCTGCTCCTCGGTGCCGTACCGGTAGATCGGCATCGCGCCGAGCGAGACGCCCGCCTCCAGCGTGATCGCCATCGACGAGTCCACCCGCGCCAACTCCTCGATCGCCAGGCACAGCGCCAGGTAGTCCCCACCCATCCCGCCGTACTCCTCGGGGAAGGGCAGCCCGAACAGGCCGAGCCGGCCCATCTGGCGGACGATGTCGACCGGGAACTCATGGCGCTCGTAGAACTCGCCGATCTGCGGCGCGATCACGTCGCGGGCAAACTCCGCCACGGTTTTGCGGAGGGTCTCGTGCTCGTCATCGAGCCGGTAGTCAAGCACGGCAGCTCCCGCGATCTCCGAGTTGAGCGTCACTCGTGTTACAGCTTACGCACAGCAACTGCGAGTAAGCGTAACAAGTTGGATGCCGGCGTCTGAGTCGGATGCGGCCGGGTAGTCTGGTCCGCAATGGTTTTCCGGCGAACATGGCGTAGCGGGCAGAGAATCATCCGGTTCCTGCTCGCTTTCTACTATCAACTCGACTACCTGGTCCGAGAGCTGATGAAGTTCGGCACCGTCGGCGCCTTCGCGTACGTGGTCGATATCGGCCTGTACAACCTGCTGCGGGCGACGGTGCTCGAAGACAAGACCATCACCGCGAAGGTCGTGTCGGTGACCGTGGCGACCGCGGTCGCCTTCCTCGGCAACCGGCACTGGACGTTCCGGCATCGGACCGACCCCGGACTGGCACGGGGCTTCGGCGTATTCGCCCTGCTCAACGGCATCGCCATGGTCATCACCGTGATCCCGCTGTGGATCAGTCACTACCTGCTCGGGATGACCTCGCTGCTCGCCGACAACATCTCCACCAACATCATCGGCACTGCGCTGGCGACTGTGTTCCGGTTCTGGTCGTATCGCAAGTGGGTGTTCGTCGCTCCAGTGCCGGTGGCACCGATTACCGATGCACCCGCGACCCACGTCGCTCCGCCGGCTCCGGTCACCTCCGGGACCACGCCCACCGCTGCCAGTCCCGGAGCCGTCCCCGGCCAGTCCGCCGCGATCGCGCTGCCGCCGCAATAGGACGGCCCGGGCGCCAGCCTGCTCAACGCTGAGGCGAAAGTTCCTCGGCAGCGGTAAGGAAGATCGAGAAGATCGGGGGTCGGTGCTGGATCAGCTCAAGCCGGCCACCGTCCGCCTCGGCCAGCTCACGGGCCACGGCTAGCCCGAGCCCGGTCCCGGACCCACCGGTGACGCTCCGGTCGAAGACCCGGTTGCCCAGCTCGCCGGAAATGCCTTCGCCGCCGTCCTCCACCTTGATCGCGACCCAGCTGCCGTTGCGAGTGGTGGTCACTACTACGGTGCCGGCGCCGTGCACGAGCGAGTTCTCCAGCAGCGTCGCCAGCACCTGACCGATCCCGGCCGGCGAGGCGAGCCCGGTAAGGCCGCGCTCGCCCTCGACCAGAATCGCCCGGCCCTGGCTCTCGAATGCCAGCCGCCACTCCCGCACCTGCTGGCGCACGACGTGATCCACCGACATCCGGGACTCGGATCCAGCCGCGCCGTTGCGGCCAGGCCGCTTCAGCACCCGCTGAACCACGTCGGTGAGCCGCTCCACCTGAACTAGCGCGGTGCTTGCCTCCTCCTTGACCACGTCCAGGTCGTTGGTCTCGATGATCTCTTCCAGTCGCATGGAAAGCGCGGTCAGCGGGGTCCGGAGCTGGTGTGAGGCGTCCGCAGCGAAGTGCCGTTCCGCGGCCAGCATCCGAGAGATCCGGGCCGCGGTGGCTTCAAGGACGGATGCGATCCGGTCGAGCTCTTCTACGCCGTACGACCGGTGGGCCGGCGGGTCCCCGACGCCGATCCGCTCGGCCATCTCGGCCAGGTCCACCATCGGCTCGGCCAGCCGGTTGGCGGTCAGCAGGGTCAGCCCGGTGGCCACCGCCATCGCGAACACCGCGGCCGCTCCGATCAGCAACCGCATCTGCACGATGTCGCTGGCCAGCGCCTCCCTGGACTGCTGGACCACGACGACAAAGCCGCGCTGACTGATCTTTTCCCCGGTCAGCGAGTAGCTCGCCGGCGGCCGGCTGCCAACCTCGGTGATACCTGTGTCATCGTCCGCACCCAGGTTCGGCCTCGTACCACTGACCGGTTTCCGCACCTGGACGAAGCGGTTGTCCGAGGCGACCTGCGCGATCTTTGCCTCGGTAACTGTGATCCCAGTGCTGTCCCAGAAGTCCGCCGCTGCGGCGATCCGGTTCGCCTCTGCTCGCAGGCTCTCCGCCGCCCGTTGCTCGAGCGCGTACTGGGCACCGATCGCGAGCGGGATGCCGAACAGCGCGAGGACGATCCCGACCACCGCGAGCGTCGATCCGACCAGCCGCCGCCGCATGTTGCTATCCCACTTCGAACCGGAAGCCGACACCGCGGACGGTGGTGATGTACTTCGGCTTGGCCGCCTCGTCACCCAGCTTGCGGCGCAACCAGGACACATGCATGTCCAGGGTCTTGGTGGAGTTCCACCACGTGGTGTTCCATACGTCTCGCATGAGCTGATCCCTGGACACCACCCGCCCGGCGTTGCGGACCAGCACCCGCAGCAGGTCGAACTCCTTCGCGGTCAGCTGCAACTCGTCGCCGCCCAGCCAGGCGCGCCGGGACTCGGCATCCACCCGCAGATCCTGGACCTCCTGGATCGAGTCGATGCTGCCGCGCCGGAGCAGCGCGCGGATGCGAGCCAGCAGCTCGGCCAGCCGGAACGGCTTTGTGACGTAGTCGTCCGCGCCGGCGTCCAGGCTGATGACCGTGTCGACCTCCTCGACACGGGCGGTGAGCATGAGGATCGGCAGCCCGATTCCCTCGGCCCGCAACGTCCGGCACACCTCCACCCCGTCCATCCGGGGCAGGCCCAGATCCAGGATCAACAGGTCGAACGGGTCGATCCTGGCTAGCGCGAGCGTGGCCAGCCCGTCGTCGCGAGCCTCGACGTCGTAGCCTTCCCGGCGCAGCGCACGTGCCAGCGGCTCCGCGATCGCTTGATCGTCCTCGGCGAGGAGCACCCGGGTCATGCGCCGATAGTACGGCGCGACCAGCGCATTTGGGACTGATCATGGCTGAGCTGGGACGACTCTGGCAGGAGATCGTTATTGGGCGACGCTGCTAGACCGGGGTGACTCCATGCCGGCGGCGGGAGAACGTGCGGTCTTTGCCACGGGAGAGCCGGAACCGCCGCACCAGCTCATCGCGCAGCTCGGCGGGCTCCACGATCGCATCCACCACCAGCTCGGACGCGAGCCGAACGATGTCGATGTCGACGTCGTACTCGGCGCGCTTGGCGGCCACGAAGTCTGCGCGCTCGGCCTCGTCCTCGATCGCCGCGATCTTGTTCGCGTAAACCGCGTTGACCGCCGCCTCGGCGCCCATTACCGCGATCTTCGCGGTCGGCAGCGCCAGCGTGCAGTCCGGGTCGAAGCCCGGCCCGGCCATCGCGTACAGCCCGGCGCCGTAGGCCTTGCGGACCACAACGCAGATCTTCGGCACCGTGGCCTCGGACACCGCGCTGATCATCTTGGCACCGTGCCGGATGATGCCCTCCTTCTCGACCGCAGTTCCGACCATGAAGCCGGGCACGTCGGACAGGAACAGCAGCGGCACGTTGAACGCGTCGCACAGCTGAATGAACCGGGTAGCCTTGTCCGCCGAGTCGACGAACAGCACTCCGCCCTTGAAC
>DATFRM010000212.1:0-2035 GCA_035263265.1 Actinomycetes bacterium | reverse complement strand
CCCGATGCCGCGCGGGCGTCAGCGGCCGACGGAAGGCCGGTCGCCTGGATCCGGGCCACCGCGATGCGCACCGAGCCGACCATGTACTCCGGCAAGGACCACGTGAACCCGCGGGCCGGGGCGGACTGCGCGGCGGCGCTGTGGCGGCAGGCGGGGATCACGAGGCCGGCGCAGGAGATCGACGTGGCCGAGATCTACGTGCCGTTCTCCTGGTTCGAGCCCATGTGGCTGGAGAACCTCGGCTTCGCCGAGCCCGGGCAGGGCTGGCGGCTGACCGAGGCCGGGGAGACCGGGATCGGCGGCTCGCTGCCCATCAACCCGTCCGGCGGGGTGCTGTCCTCCAACCCGATCGGCGCCTCCGGGCTGCTCCGGTTCGCCGAGTCGGCGCTGCAGGTCATGGGCAAGGCGGGCGCGCACCAGGTGGACGGGGCCGCCGTCGCGCTCGGCCACGCCTACGGCGGCGGCTCGCAGTACTTCAGCATGTGGGTGGTGGCGTCGGCGCCGTAGCGGGCGGGGCCCGCGGCCGGATGCCGTAATCCTAAAAAGTCAGTCAGCGGTAACTGACCGGCAGCCGCTTGATGCCGTTGAGCCACCCCGAGCGCAGCCGCTCCGCGTCACCGGCCCTGGAGATGTCCGGCATGGCGTCGGCGATCGCGCTGAACATCAGCTCGATCTCCAGCCGGGCCAGGCTGGCGCCCAGGCAGTAGTGGGTCCCGTACCCGCCGAACCCCAGCTGCGGGTTGGGGCTGCGCAGGATGTCGAACCGCTCCGGGTGGTCGAAGACCTCCTCGTCGAAGTTGGCCGACCGGTAGAACAGCCCGACCCGGTCGCCCTCCTTGATCTGCTTGCCGCCGAGCTCGGTGTCGGCCATCGCGGTCCGCTGGAACACGGTCACCGGGGTGGCCCACCGGACGATCTCGTCGACCGCGGTGTCGGGCCGCTCGGCCCGGTACAGCTCCCACTGCTCAGGGTTGTCGAGGAAGGCCAGCATGCCGTGCGAAATCGCGTTCCTGGTGGTCTCGTTGCCCGCCACCGACAGCAGGATCATGAAGTAGCCGAACTCGTCGGAGGACAGGTTGTGCTCGTCGATCTTGGCGTTGACCAGCTTGGTGACGATGTCGTCGCGCGGGCACTGCTTGCGGTCCTCGGCCATGACCATGCAGTAGCCGATCAGCTCGGCCGCGGCGGAAGTGGAGTCGCCCTCGAACTCCGGGTCGTCGTAGCCGATCATCTGGTTCGACCAGTGGAAGATCTTGCCGCGGTCCTCCTGCGGGATGCCCAGCAGCTCGGCGATGGCCTGCAGCGGCAGCTCGCAGGCCACGTCCGCGACGAAGTCGCCGGTGCCCTCGGCCAGCGCGGTCTGCACGATCTTCTCGGCGCGGACGGTCAGCGACTCACGCAGGTTCCTGATCGCCCGCGGGGTGAAGCCGCGGGACACGATGCCGCGCAGCGTGGTGTGCTGGGGTGGGTCGATGTTGAGCATGATGAGCCGCTGCAGCATGAGCGATTCCTCGGTCACCGGGGCCCCGTGCCGGATTATCGCGGTCTTTGCCTCGCTGGAGAACACGCTGCTGCCCTTGGAGGCCTCGAGCACGTCGGCGTGCTTGGTGACGACCCAGTAGCCCTCGTCGTCGAAGCCGGACGCGCCGCGCGGCTGGGCGTTCCACCACACCGGGGCCGTGCGCCGCAGCTCGGCGAGTTCCTCGGCGGGCACCCGCTGCAGGTTCAGGTCGGGGTCGGTGAAGTCGAAACCCGGCGGAATGTTCGGCTCGGCCATCGCTGCCTCCACTGCCATCCGCTGCAACGTGTTCTAGGCGATTCAACCATGCGCGATAGTCTCAGTGAATAGCCGCTCGTGCCAGAATAGGAACACGTTCTAGTTGGTGGGCCGGCGCTGAGCGGCCAGAACGGAGGGCCCGGTGGGCACGGCGGTGATCGTCGAGGCGGTGCGGACGCCGATCGGCAAGCGCGGCGGGATGCTGGCCGGGCTGCACCCGGCCGAGATCCTCGGCGCCGCGCAGACCGCTCTGGTGGA
>DATFRM010000211.1:0-2829 GCA_035263265.1 Actinomycetes bacterium | reverse complement strand
ACAAGGGCCGATGACACCGGCGGTAAAGGTCTACGTAGGCTTCGTGGCCGCTGCCGGGGCTGCGGTTATCGCTCCGCTGGCGTGGATCAAGGTTGACTGGATCACGCTGATCGTTCTCGCGATCATGAACGTAGCCGCGGAAAGCGTCACCAGGATCCGGGTCGGCCGCGGCGTGATGCTCTCGGTGGTCTTCCCGATTGCGCTCGCGGCTGTGCTGCTGCTGCCACCGAGCGGAGCGGCCGTGGTGATGCTGCTCGGAGCGCTCTGCGCGGCGACTGCCGGTCTGCAGTGGATCAAGGCGGTGTTCAACGCGACGATGTTGGCCTGCTCGGCGGCCGCGGCCGGCATCGTCTATTTACTGGCCGGCGGATCGCACGCGCTCAAGGTCAGTGACTTCCCGGCCGTACTGGTGCCGGCGCTGCTCGCCGCGGTCGTCTACTGCGTAGTCAACGGGCTGCTGCTCGCCGGCATCATCCGGTTGACCGAGGGCGTGTCGGTGGTCACCGTCTGGCGGACCACGTTCGCCAAGTCGATCTCCGCCTACCTCGGGTATGGACTGTTCGGCCTGATGATGGCAGCGCTTTGGCACACCCCGGGCGGCTGGGTGACGGCACTGCTGATCCTGCTGCCGTTGCACGTGTCCAGGTGGGTGTTCGCGCAGTACGCCAGGCAGCAGGAGGCGTACGACGCCACGGTGCGTGCCCTCGTCCAGGCCGTGGAGACCAAGGACCTGTACACCCGCGGCCACAGCGAGCGGGTGGCCAGAGCCGCGGAGATGATGGGCCGGGAACTTGGCCTGCGCGAGGAGCGGATCGAGTCGGTGAAGTACGCCGCGATCCTGCACGACGTCGGCAAGCTCGGAGTACCGACTCGGGTGCTGCAGAAGTCCGAGGCGCTGACCGAGTCCGAGTTCGCTTCGATTCAGCTGCATCCGGTGCGTGGCCTGGAGATGGTGCGAGGGATCCGGTTCCTGCGCGAGGCCTACGACGGGATCCTGCACCACCACGAGCGGATGGACGGCCGCGGTTACCCGGCCGGGCTGCGCGGGCACGACATCCCGGAGTTCGCCCGGATCATCGCGGTCGCCGACGCGTTCGACTCGATGACCTCAACCCGCTCGTACCGGCACGCCAGGTCGGTCGACGAGGCACTCGGTGAGCTGGGCCGCTGTGCGGGCGCCCAGTTCGATCCGGTCATGGTGGATGTGCTGCAGCGCGCGGTTAGCAAGCACGGCTGGGCTAGGGCGGAGCCGCAGCCGGCGCCGGATCCGAATGCGGGCTGGCCTCAGTACGATCACGACGATCCGACCACCCAGATCCCGGTGATCAGAACCGGCCGCACCGCCGGCAGAACGGATCTCCGACACGCCAGGCACGCGGTCCGACCGGCAGCGAAGCCGAGGGATCACCGATGAGCATCCGCACCGCGACCGTGCCGCAGGCCCCGGCCGTGACGCTGCTCGCCGCGGCCGCCGGCATCACCGTCACGGTGGCCGCCGCGGCCACCACCCAGCGGGGGATCGTGCAGCCGTGGACCGCACTCGTGTTCGCGGTGTTCATCGCGTTCGGCGAGTTGATCCGGGTGACGCTGCCGGGTGAACGTGAGTCCGCGCCGCTGGGCATAGCCGGGGCTCTTGCCTATGCGGTGCTACCCGCGGTCGGCGGCGCCCCGGCTACCCATCCCGCGCTGCAGGTCATCGCGGTCACGACGGTGGCGGTGATGGTCGGGGTGCTTCCGCATGCGGTGGCCGGCCGGGCGCCGAGCATGGACTACCTGGCTCGGCGGATACTCACCGTCGCGTTCGCCGCGCTGCTCTTCCGGCCGCTGCTGCTGTCCGACGTGATCGACGTCGACACCCATCCGCTGGTGGTTACCGCGGTGATGGTTGGCGTGGTGCTGGCCACCGGGCTGTTCGACGCGGCCCTCGCCGCGCTGGTCGGCGCCGCCAACTCCGGCGCGCCGTACCGGCTGGTGCTGGCCAACGAGCTGCATGCGCTGGCCGGGATCGGCTCGGCGATCGGCGCCACCGGCATGCTGATTGCGCTGGCCACCGGCGCGATGAAGCTGTGGGCGATACCGATCTTCTGCATCCCGCTGTTGCTGGCCCAGTTCTCGTTCCGCCGGTACGCCTCGATTCGCGCCACCTACCTGCAGACCATCCGGGCGCTGTCCCGGGTGACCGAGGTCGGCGGCTACAACGAGCCGGGCCACGCCCGCCGGGTGAGCCGGCTCGCCATGGCGGTGGGCCGCGAGCTTGGTATGAACGACCGCGAGTTGCTCGACCTGGAGTACGCCGCGCTCATGCACGATCTCGGCCAGCTGTCGCTGACGGATCCGATCCCGGGTGGCGCCACCGTGATGTGCTCGCCGCGCCAGCAGCGCCGGATCGCCGAGCTTGGTGCCGAGGTGATCAGGCAGACCAGGGTGATGGAGAGCGTCGCGGAGATTGTGGCCGCCCAGGCCGCGCAGTACCGGCGCTCCGACGGCGTGGTCGACCAGTCCGTACCGCTGGCCAGCCGCATCATCAAGGCTGCCAACGCGTACGACGACATGGTCAGCGGATCGCCCGATCCGGCCCGACAGGAGCACGCGCTGAGCCGGCTGCAGCTCGGCACCGTCTACGAGTACGACCCGCGGGTAGTGGACTCGCTGGCCGGGATCGTGGACCGGGCCGCGTTCGTCGTGCTCTGATTCGGCGCCGCCCCGCGGCCGGTTGGTCGGGAACTGGTACCCGGCTTGCGGCCCGGTCTCGCTAGTCTCGCCAGGATCGGGCCGAGCTTCTGAGCGCCCGGCTGTGACCGATGGTTCCGCAGCGGAGTGGAGACAGCG
>DATFRM010000210.1:0-9393 GCA_035263265.1 Actinomycetes bacterium | reverse complement strand
GGCGCATCTCTCGTAGACCTGCCGGCATCCCGGTGACAGACCGTGCTCGGGTCACCGCGGTGGTCGACGTTCTCGACCCATTGGAGGCCGACCTTGGACATGAACCAACTGACTGCGAAGTCCCAGGAGGCGCTGCACGCTGCGCAGACCAAAGCGCTGCGTTTCGGGCATACCGAGGTCGACGGCGAGCACCTGCTGCTGGCGTTGCTCGAGCAGGCGGACGGCCTGGTTCCGCGACTGCTGGATGCTGCCGGCGTAGATCCGGACGCGCTACAGGCGGACGTCGAGGCGGATCTGAACAAGCGACCGCGCGTCACCGGCCCGGGGGCGGCGCCCGGCCAGGTGTACGTCACCCAGCGGCTGGCCCGGCTGCTGGACACGGCGGAGCGCGAAGCGAAACGGCTCAAGGACGAGTACGTCTCGGTCGAGCATCTGATCATCGCCCTGATCGAGGAAGGGTCGGCGACGGCGGCGGGGCGCCGGCTGGCCGAGCGAGGACTGAACCGAGATACGTTCCTGCAGTCGCTGACCGCGGTTCGGGGGAACCAGCGAGTCACGTCGGCGATGCCGGAGGTTGCCTACGAGGCATTGGAGAAGTACGGGCGGGATCTGGTGGCCGACGCGCGGGCCGGCAAGCTCGACCCGGTGATCGGGCGGGACTCCGAGATCCGCCGGGTGATCCAGATCTTGTCCCGCAAGTCGAAGAACAACCCGGTGCTGGTCGGCGATCCGGGGGTTGGCAAGACCGCGATCGTGGAGGGACTGGCGCAGCGCATCTACCGCGGCGACGTACCCGAGGGGTTGCGGGACAAGACGGTGTTCAACCTGGACCTGGGGTCGCTGGTCGCCGGCGCCAAATACCGCGGCGAGTTCGAGGAACGGCTCAAGGCGGTGCTCACCGAGGTGGTGGCCGCGGAGGGCCGGATCCTGCTGTTCGTCGATGAGCTGCATACCGTAGTCGGCGCCGGCGCTGCAGAGGGGGCAATGGACGCCGGCAACATGCTCAAGCCCATGCTGGCCCGCGGTGAGTTGCACCTGATCGGCGCGACGACGCTGGTGGAGTATCGCAAGTACATAGAAAAGGACGCCGCGCTGGAGCGGCGGTTCCAGCCGGTCCTGATCGAGGAGCCGTCGGAGGAAGACTCGATCTCGATCCTGCGCGGGCTACGCGAGCGGCTCGAGGTCTTCCACGGAGTGAAGATTCAGGACAGTGCGCTGGTCGCTGCGGTGACCCTCAGCCACCGCTACATCTCGGACCGGTTCCTGCCCGACAAGGCAATCGATCTCGTGGACGAGGCGTGCGCGATGCTGCGCACAGAGATCGATTCGATGCCGGCCGAGCTGGACGAGCTCACCCGGCGAGTGATGCGACTCGAGATCGAAGACGCCGCACTCGCGAAGGAAAGCGATGCGGCCAGCAAGGCCCGCCTGGCGGAATTGCGCAAGGAGCTGGCCGACCTGCGCGCCCAGGCGGACGCGATGCGCGCCCAGTGGGAGTCCGAGCGCCAGACCCTGAAGAAGGTGCAGGCGCTGCGACAGGAGCTCGAGCAGGCCCGGCACGAGGCAGAGGAAGCCGAACGCAACTACGACCTGAACCGCGCGGCGGAGCTTCGGCACGGCAAGCTGCCCGAGTTGGAGCGCCGGTTGGCCGACGAGGAGCAGCGGCTAGCCGCAAAGCAGGGCAAGCACCGGCTGCTGCGGGAGGTGGTCACCGAGGACGAGATCGCCGGGATCGTGTCCCGCTGGACCGGAATACCGGTCGCTCGGCTGCAGGAGGGAGAGCGGGACAAGCTGCTCCGTCTCGACGAGATCCTGCACGAGCGAGTGATCGGCCAGGACGAGGCGGTGCAGCTGGTCGCGGACGCGATCATTCGGGCCCGCGCCGGGATCAAGGATCCTAAACGGCCGATCGGGTCGTTCATCTTCCTCGGGCCTACCGGGGTCGGCAAGACCGAGCTCGCGCGGACGCTGGCCGCGGCACTGTTCGACAGCGAAGACCACCTGGTCCGCATCGACATGAGCGAGTACCAGGAGCGGCACACGGTCAGCCGGCTGGTCGGCGCCCCACCCGGCTACGTCGGCTACGAGGAGGGCGGGCAGCTGACCGAGGCCGTGCGCCGGAAGCCGTACTCGGTGGTCCTCTTCGATGAGATCGAGAAAGCGCACCCGGACGTGTTCAACACGTTGCTGCAGGTGCTCGACGACGGGCGGCTCACCGACGCGCAGGGCCACACAGTGGACTTTCGCAACACGGTAGTGATCATGACGTCCAATATCGGCTCGATCTACCTGCTGGAGGGCGTCACGTCCGCCGGCGAGATCAAACCCGATGCGCGGGAGTTGGTCCTGGGCGAGTTGCGCAGTCACTTCCGTCCCGAGTTCCTCAATCGCGTCGACGAGATCGTGCTGTTCAAGCCGCTGACCGAACCGGAGATCGAACAGATCGTGGAGCTGATGTTCAACGAGCTGCGCGGCCGGCTCGCGGACCGGCGAATGACCCTCGAGCTCACCGAGGGCGCCCGCGAGTTCATCGCGAAGCAGGGCTTCGACCCGGTTTACGGTGCCCGGCCGCTACGCCGGTTCATCGCCCGCGAGGTCGAGACCCGAATCGGACGTGCGCTGCTGTCCGGGCAGATCCCAGACGGCGCCGCCATCGAGATCGGCGTGCGCGACGGCGAGCTCGCGGTCGACTTCCAGCCACCTGCCAATGCCGCAACCGACCAGGTGGGGTAGCGGAAGTGGATGCCAAGGTAGTCACCTGCCCGCACTGCGCCCGCCGGAACCGGGTGCCCGCCGTGGCGGAGGGAAAGCCGCGCTGTGGCAACTGCCAGGCGCCGCTGCCATGGATCGCGGACGCCGGCGACGACACGTTCGCGACGGTCGTCGAGGAGTCGGACCTTCCGGTCATCGTCGATCTGTGGGCGCCCTGGTGCGGGCCGTGCCGGATGGTCAGCCCCGCGCTCGAGCAGGTAGCCACTGATCTCGCCGGTGACGTCAAGCTGGTCAAGGTCAATGTCGACGAGGCGCCAAAACTGTCCGAGCGCTTTGCCGTCCAGGCGATTCCTACGCTGCTGGTGATGCGCGGCGGCCAGGTCATCGACCGCCAGACGGGTGCGGCGCCCGCGCGCGTACTCCGCGAGTGGGTGCGCAAGGCACTGGGCGGCGGAGTTCGCGGCTAACCCTGCTGCGGATGTTGCCACCCGAGCGGACTGCGAGAGGCTGTCCGCATGGACACCTCGACCACGGCGACGATTGACCAGCCGCTTAGCGCGTCGGAGCTGCACCAGATCGACGCGTACTGGCGGGCCGCGAACTACCTGACCGTCGGGCAGATCTACCTGCTGGGCAACCCGCTGCTGCGCGAGCCGCTGCGGCCGGAGCACATCAAGCCGCGGCTGCTTGGTCACTGGGGCACCAGCCCCGGGCTCAACCTGCTCTATGCGCACATGAATCGCGCGATCGTCGCCCGCGACTTGGACGCCATCTTTATCGCCGGGCCCGGGCACGGCGGTCCAGCGGTGGTGGCGAACACCTGGCTGGAAGGCACGTACGGCGAGCGCTACCCGTCGGTGAGCTGGGATGAGGCCGGCATGGCCGAGCTGTTCCGGCAGTTCTCGTTCCCGGGCGGCATCCCCAGTCACGTGGCGGCGGAGGTTCCCGGCTCCATCCACGAGGGTGGCGAACTGGGGTACTCGCTGATGCACGCATACGGGGCGGCGTACGACAACCCGAACCTGCTCGTGATGTGTGTGATCGGTGACGGCGAGGCGGAGACCGGGCCGCTGGCCGGGAGCTGGCTGTCCAACGTGTTCCTCAACCCGGCGCGTGATGGCGCGGTGCTGCCGGTCCTGCACCTGAACGGTTACAAGATCGCCAATCCGACGGTGCTGGACCGGATCCCGGAGGAGGATCTGCTCTCGATGCTGCGGGGGTATGGGTACGAGCCGCAGGTCGTGGCCGGGGACGAACCGATGGCCGTGCACCAGCTACTGGCTGCCTCGCTTGACCGGGCCCTGGACCGGATCGCCGAGATCCAGCGGCACGCACGCACTACCGCGGACCCGTCGCGGCCGCGCTGGCCGGCGATCGTGCTGCGCACTCCCAAGGGCTGGACCGGCCCCAAGACGGTCAACGGCGTTCCGGTCGAGGGCACGTTCCGCTCCCATCAGGTGCCGCTGTCCGAGGTACGCGACAACCTGGACCACTTGGCGGCGCTGGAGGAGTGGCTGCGCAGTTACCGCCCGGACGAGCTGTTCGACCCGACCGGCGCTCCAGTTGACGAGGTGGCCCAGCTGCCGCCACGGGGCGACCGTCGGATGAGTGCCAATCCGCACGCCAACGGTGGTGAGGTGCTCCGTGACCTGGTTTTGCCCGACTTCCGGAACTATGCGGTGCCGGTCGGGCGTCCCGGAGATCCGGCGAGCGAGGCGACCCGGGTGCTCGGCAACTGGTTGCGCGATGTGATCCGGGTCAACCCGGATCGGTTCCGGCTGTTCGGCCCGGACGAGGTCGCGTCCAACCGGCTGGGCGCGGTGTTCGAGACCACGGATCGGGTTTTCGTTGCGGAGCGCCGGGCCGGCGACGAGCACCTGGCGCCGGATGGGCGGGTGGTGGAAGTGCTGTCCGAGCACCTTTGTCAGGGCTGGCTCGAGGGTTACCTGCTCACCGGCCGGCATGGCCTGTTCACCAGCTACGAGGCGTTCATCCACATCGTGGACTCGATGGTCAACCAGCACGCGAAGTGGCTGAAGGTCACCCGGGGCATCCCGTGGCGACGGCCGATCGCCTCGCTGAACTACCTTCTGTCCAGCCACGTGTGGCGGCAGGACCATAACGGCTTCTCACACCAGGACCCCGGGTTCATTGACCACGTGGTGAACAAGAAGGCTGAGGTCGTCCGGGTGTACCTCCCGCCCGACGCCAACACCCTGCTGTCGACGATTGATCACTGCCTGCGTAGCCGGCAGTACATCAACGTGGTGGTGGCCGGCAAGCAGCCGGCGCCCACCTGGCTGTCGATGGACGAGGCGATCCTGCACTGCCGCCGCGGAGTCGGCATCTGGGACTGGGCAAGCAGCGATGGCGGCGCCGAGCCGGACGTGGTGCTCGCTTGCGCGGGCGATGTGCCGACGCTCGAGACGTTGGCCGCCGCCGATCTGTTGCGCACGCACCTGCCTGCGCTGAAGGTGCGGGTGGTCAACGTCGTGGACTTGATGCGGCTGCAACCCGACAGCGAACATCCGCACGGGCTCACCGACCGTGAGTTCGACACGATCTTCACCAGAGACCGGCCGATCGTCTTCGCCTACCACGGCTATCCCTGGCTGATTCACCGGCTGACCTACCGCCGCGCCAACCATCCCAACCTGCACGTCCGCGGCTACAAAGAGGAGGGCACGACGACCACCCCGTTCGACATGGTCATGCTCAACGACCTGGATCGCTTCCACCTGGTGATCGACGTCATCGACCGGGTGCCCGAGCTAGGGACCACAGCCGCCCACCTGCGCCAGGCGATGGTCGACGCGCGGCAGCAGTGCCGCGACTACACCCGCCGGCACGGTCAGGACGACCCACGCGTCAGTGAGTGGGGGTGGCGAGCGGAGGCCGACTTCACGTCCTGAGGCGGGCTCACCCCTGGACCCGAAGGGAGTCGACGTACCGACCACATGTGCGGAGCATTCTCGGCGATCGGCCTAGCGGACACGGAGC
This sequence comes from Actinomycetes bacterium, assembly GCA_035263265.1. Classification (GTDB taxonomy): domain Bacteria; phylum Actinomycetota; class Actinomycetes; order JAKEEW01; family JAKEEW01; genus DATAFN01. Next base: position 3,681 of record DATFRM010000210.1, on the reverse strand, counting down.
GTGAGCTGTGGCCGCTGGTTCGGGAGCGCCTTCGCGAGCCGGGGCAGCTCATGGGTCTCATGCGCGCAGTGCTCAGTGAGGCCGTCGAGGTCGCAGTGGTCGTCGCGGTAGAGCCACTCGGAGCTGTGCGGCCGGTTGCTGTGTTGGCGACGCCGGGGATTGCCGAAGAGATCCAACTCGGCGAGGGCGATGGGGACGGACTACGCAAGGCCCGGATCGGCGACGAAGAGTTCGACGTACTGGTCGGTGCCGCGGCCGGGGGAGACGGAGTCCGTCCGCTTGCTGTCCTGGTGACGCCGTGGATTCTGGAGCACCTCGCGCTCTACGCGCGGAACCTGTGGTCGCGGCGTTGATGCCGGGACGGCAAGGCTCAGTCGGTGCTGACCGAGGCCAGGCCGAGCCACGATGCCAGCGCCTCGCGCTCTGCCCGCACAGCCCCCGTCATGTCCCGGGTGAACGGCACATCCTGGTGGATGGCGTGCACGTGCAAGACCGAGTTCTTGTGGTCGGCCGTGCTGTCCACCTTGCCGACCAGCCGGTCGTCATGCAGCACCGGCAGGGCGAAGTAGCCCCAGCGCCGCTTCCCCTTGGGCACGTACATCTCCAGGCGGTAGTCGAAGTCGAACAGTTCGAGCGCTCGGGTGCGGTCGTGGACGAGGCGGTCGAACGGTGACAGCAGGGCGGCGCGCCCGGCGAAATGCCGGCCGATCGCCGCCGGGTCGACCCGCCATGCGCCGGACGTCCCGTCCACCTGCGCGGGCTCTCCGGCATCGCCGACGATCGACCCACGGGCGATCCCGAGAGAGCGCAGCCGCCGCTCATCGCGCAGTCGCAGCGCCTCAGCCAGCGGCACGACCGTAGTCTCGGCCGGGTAGACCCGCTCGGCCAGGTCCCACCGCCGCTGCCGACCCTGGCGGCCGGAGATCGCGATCTCGCCGCGGGCGCTGAGGAACTCGAGCATCTGGGTGACGTTGCGGTTGTTGGTCCAGCCGGTGGACGGCCAGGGCACCACGCTGCGGTCCGGTACGTCGCGTGACAGCAGCGGCCCGCGCTCGCGCAACAGATCGAGCACGTAGCGCCGGAACGAGTCGTTCGCCTCGATCCACTCGCGTCGCTGCGGGTGCTCGGGCAGCGCGGCCATCTCGGCGAGGTAAAGCCCGAGGTCGGCCATCGGGCGCACCATCGCGCGGTATTCGAACAACGTCCGATCCTGCTCCAGCGCCCGCTGCAGGTGAGCCGGCCGATAGGCCGCGCCGAGCCGGGTCCAGGCGACGAGATCGGCGCTTGGCGCTACCGCGGCGGTCGGGTCAAGCTGCAGAAATGTCAGCTGGCTCACGACCGCCAGCAGGTCGGTCGGCCGCCGCTGCCCGTCGAGCAACTGAGCGCGAACCGCGATCCGCCGAGCCTCGATGCGATCAAGCTGATGGATGGGCACGCCCACGAGGCTAGTGCGACCGGCTGACGCCGGCGAGCCCAGCCCCAAACCGGCTCTGACCAGCGCAGAAAGCTCGAATGCCAGCTCGATTCGCAAAGTCCGTTTGTGTTGCCGAGCCACTGGTTATCCGCCGATGTGTTCCCCGGAAAAGAGGCAAGGAGGTTGTTATGCAGTACGACCTTTGGTCGTATCGCACCGATGTGGTCATCCCCGGCGAACTGGTCGATCTGACCGGCTACGAGGTGGAGGCCACGGACGGCAAGATCGGCAAGGTGGACGAGGCCACGAACGACGTGGGTACCAGCCACGTCGTGGTGGACACCGGGCCGTGGATCTTCGGCAAGAAGGTCATGTTGCCAGCGGGGACCATCCTCCGCATGGATGCTGCGGAGCAGAAGGTCTACTTGGACCGCACCAAGGACGAGATCAAGAGTGCGCCCGAGTACGACGAACAGCTCCGCAAGGACCCGGACTATCACACCCAGCTCGGCGACCATTACGGCCGTCCCGGTGCTGGTAGATAGCGAGTGACGTAGCGGTTCAACCGATCCGAGCGGCCGCTGGGCCGGGCAGATCGATCGAACCGTTAGCTCGAAACGAGGGGCCGTGCTGCCAGCTTCAATCGGCGGCACGGCCCCTCAGTCATTGCGTTCCTCGGGCGTCCCGGAGCTCGGACCAGCGGCGACGGTAAGTGGCGCGGCCGTCCTCTGGCCATCACTGGCAGGGGCTGATAGAAACCAGATGTACGTGGGGGGCGGCCAACGCGAGCCGCCGCAAGCGCTCGCATCCGCGACTCCACGGAGGCGATGACCTCGTGCGCCGCTCATTAGCCCTGTTAGCCGCTGGTGCGGTATTTGTCGCGATCCCTGCGGTTCCGGCGGCCGCCGATCCCACCCATGTGCCCGGCGGCCCGTGTATCCAGGAAGACCAGAACGTCTCGCTGGCGAGCGTGGCCACTTATGCGGATGTCGTCAGCACGCTTGATCGAATCGAGCGCACCAGCAACGGGCTGGTAACCGTCGGCAGTGCCGGACAGTCCGGCGAGGGACGTGAACTGCTCTACGCCACCGTCGGAACCGGGCCGCAGGTGTTCTGGCTGCAGGCGCGCATCCACGGCAACGAACTGCACAGCACCGAGGCCGCGCTGCAGATCCTCGACTACCTCGCCAGTGGTGCGCCCGATGCCCGGCTGGTTCGTGATCGGTTCACCGTCGTGGTCATTCCGCTGTACAACCCGGACGGAGCGACGGCGAACATCCGGCAAAGCACTACACCACGGCGGATCGATCTCAACCGAGACTGGGAGAACTTCGCCCAGCCCGAGTCGCGCAACTTCTGGCACCTGTTCGCCCAGGTTCGCCCCACCTACGCGCTCGACCTACACCACATGGGGCAGGCGCCGGTCGTGGAGGGCACGAACGATCTCAACCAGTTCCAGATCGGTGCCCGGTCCATCGACCCGAGCCGGATGACCGCCGCGCAGTGGCAGACCAACCGGGCGATGGCGATGGTGAGCGTGAACGCGCTGGATCACTACGGGCTGGCCAACGTTGCCCGGTATCCGATCATCGACATCACTAACGCGGTGATCAGCCGGATGATCATGGGTGGCACCGCGCCGCCCGGTGAGACACCGATCGACCACACCGTGGCCGGCGCGATCTTCTTCGAGGTGCGCTCGGTCGGCCAGAAGAGCAACGGACAGCTGGAGAACCTGTTCCGGATCCCGACGATGGCGTTGCTCGTGGCCGCGGCCGACGGGTCGCTCGCCAATCAGGACATCAGCGGGTTCGACGCGCTTCCGTTCGCAACTGGTGGTCCTTGCTGATCTTTTGGGGCCGCGCCGCCGCTTCAAAACGGTTGGCGCGGCCCCTTCATGTCGGTTGTGAGGTCTGCGTCCAACTTCCGCCGAACCACCCCGATGGGGTTGTTCAAGTTTGGACGCTGAGATGTCATGAAGCGTCGCGACGCGATGCCCGGGGGCCCGAGACGCGTTGCTGTATGACAGTCGCTGGAGGAACCGTGCGACGTATTGTTCTGCTCGGCTCGGCATCTGCGCTGTTAATCGGACTTATTGGGGTGCCCGCCTCGGTGGCGGCGCCACCGGACCCGGATGATCGGGTTTCGGTGGCGTCGGCGTACGTCCGCCATGACGGCGGCACCGACCGGGCGATCCAGGAATGCTCGGATACGTCGACAAGCACCGCGCCGGACACTCCCGGTGACGGCGATACCGATTCCAACGA
>DATFRM010000209.1:0-2042 GCA_035263265.1 Actinomycetes bacterium | reverse complement strand
TGTGCGTCTCCTCCAACGTGATGAACCCGAGTACGGCGCTTGAGATGGCCATGGCCTCCGCAGAGGTCGCGGCCGTCGTGACGTCGTTCACAGCTGATCTGTTCGAGGTGTCACTCATGGGCGGCGAATCTAGATCGTCACGACTGCTTTCCGCTAGTGCCTGACTACAGCTGCTCGAACGGGCTCGGCGAATCGGGCTGGGTAGCCCAGACAACAGAGCGAGAGCGACCACCCCGATGCCAATCAACGCGGTTGCCGGCCCGATCGAATAGGACAGAGCGGTGAGGTTTCGGGGTACCACCACTCGGCTGGGCCGACGAGAGCAGACTTGCCAGAGACGATGCTCGGCCTGTTATCTTGATATCGAGATATCTCGAAACCCGAGGAGACCAACGTGTCCGCGAACAGCTTCGGCGCCCGGTCCACGCTACGAGCTGGTGACCGGGAGTACGGGATCTTCCGCCTCGACGCGGTGGAGGGGGCGAGCCGGCTGCCGTTCAGCCTCAAGGTGCTGCTGGAGAACCTGTTGCGCACCGAGGACGGCGCGAACATCACCGACGCGGACATCGCCGCGCTGGCCGGCTGGGATCCGAATGCCGAGCCGACCACGGAGATCCAGTTCACCCCGGCCCGGGTGCTCATGCAGGACTTCACCGGAGTCCCGGCGGTCGTGGACCTGGCCACGATGCGGGAGGCGGTCGAGCAGCTTGGCGGTGACCCGGCCCGGATCAACCCGCTGGCACCGGCCGAGCTCGTGATCGACCACTCGGTCATCGCCGACATCTTCGGCGCCCCGAACGCGTTCGAGCGCAACGTCGAACTGGAGTATCAGCGCAACCAGGAGCGCTACCAGTTCCTGCGCTGGGGCCAGACGGCGTTCGAGGAGTTCAAGGTGGTTCCGCCCGGCACCGGGATCGTGCACCAGGTCAACATCGAGCACCTGGCCCGGGTGGTGTTCGCCCGCGGTGGGCTGGCCTACCCGGACACGCTCGTCGGTACCGACTCGCACACCACGATGGTCAACGGGCTGGGCGTGCTGGGGTGGGGCGTTGGCGGAATCGAGGCCGAGGCGGCCATGCTTGGCCAGCCGGTGTCGATGCTCATTCCACGAGTAGTCGGGTTCAAGCTGACCGGCGAGCTACCGGACGGCGCAACCGCGACCGACCTGGTGCTGACGATCACCGAGATGCTGCGCAAGCACGGTGTAGTGGGCAAGTTCGTCGAGTTCTACGGGCCGGGAGTGGCCGCGGTTCCGTTGGCCAACCGGGCCACGATCGGGAACATGAGCCCGGAGTACGGCTCTACCTGCGCCATCTTCCCGATCGACGAGGAGACCGCGCGCTACCTGCGGCTGACCGGTCGCGATCGGGAGCACGTGGCGCTGGTCGAGGCATACGCGAAGGAGCAGGGACTCTGGCACGACCCGGCGGCCACGCCGGCGTTCTCCGAGACCATCGAGCTGGACCTGACGTCGGTGGAACCATCCCTAGCCGGGCCGCGACGGCCACAGGACCGGGTGCCGGTGCGCACGGCGAAGCAGTCGTTCCGAGCCGCGCTGCGGGAGTTCGTCAGCAGCGACCCCGGCGACGATCTGACCTCCGGAGTCGACGAGGCTTCGGCCGAGTCGTTTCCGGCCAGTGACGCGCCTGCCTACCACGGCGAGAACGGTGATGGTGCTCCCCGCCGGCCGGCTCCGGCGACCGTCTTGGATCGGGCCCACCAGCGGGTACGGGTCTCGATCGACGGAGCCGAGACCGAGGTCGACCACGGCTCGGTGGTCATCGCGGCTATCACCTCCTGCACCAACACGTCCAACCCTCACGTCATGGTGGGGGCCGCGCTGCTGGCCAAGAAGGCCGTCGAGCACGGCCTGACCCGTCAACCGTGGGTGAAGACCACTCTCGCTCCCGGCTCGAAGGTGGTCATGGACTACTACGAGCGGGCCGGGCTCACCCCGTACCTGGAGAAGCTCGGCTTCCATCTGGTGGGGTACGGCTGTACGACCTGCATCGGCAACTCGGGCCCGCTGCCCGACGAGGTCA
>DATFRM010000208.1:0-2842 GCA_035263265.1 Actinomycetes bacterium | reverse complement strand
CTCCCCGGCTCCGACCCCGGTACCGACTCCTCCCACCCCCCGACTGGACAGGACAGCATGTGAACGACATCGCACGCCGGCTCGGACAGGTCGGCCTTCCGGCTCCCATCGCCACGCTCGCTGCCAGGCAGTGGGACGACGTGATCGTCGGCGGCGGACACAACGGGCTCGCCTGCGCCGCATACCTGGCCCGGGCCGGGCGGCAAGTGCTGGTGCTGGAACGCCGGGACCGCATCGGCGGAGCCTGCACACTGGAGCAGCCGTTCTCCGATCCGGGCTACGTGATGTCGCCGTGCGCATACGTGGTGGGCCTGCTCGACCAGCGCGTCATCGACGAGCTCGAGCTGAAACGGCGCGGCTTGTCGGTATTCGTGGCCGATCCAAACCTGTGGGCACCGTTCGAGGACGGCACCAGCTTCGGCCAGTGGCTGGACGAGGACCGAACGCTGGACGGGCTGCGCGCGCTGGGTGTCTCGGAGCGCAATATCGCCGGCTACCAGGACTACGAGAAGGTCTTCGACGACATCCGGCTCAAGCTGCGCACCGGCCCGCGCGACTCCTGGGAGGGCCCGTCGCCGAGCCGCGCCGAGCTCGAGGAACTGCTCGACCACGACCAATGGCTGTCAGACATCGTGTTCTCCGCCTCCATCGCCGAGGTGCTCGACCACTACGTCACTGATCAGCGACTCAAGGACGCGCTGTACGGCCAGGGTGTGATCGGCGCCTACGCCGGGCCGTACGACTGGGGCACCGCCTCGGTCAAGCTCATGCACTTCATGGGCGACACCGAGGGGCAGGGCCCGGTCTGGGCCTACGTGCGCGGCGGCATGGGCATGGTGAGCTTCGCGATCGCGGAGGCGGCTGTCGAGGCGGGCGCGGTGATCTGCGCCGGCACCCCGGTCGCCGAGATCGTGCCCGGTGCGGGCGTCCGGCTGGAGGGCGGCGAGTTCATCGCGGCGCGCAACGTCATCTCCAACGCCGACCCGAAGCGGTCGCTCGGGCTGATCCCGGCCGATCGGGTGCCGGCCGCGGTCCGCGACCGGATCGATGCCTGGCAGGTGCGCTCGCCGGTAGTGAAGCTGAACGCGGCGTTGCGGGCGCTGCCCGAGTTCACCGCCTCCCCGGGTGAGCGGTATCCGTTCTTCTCGATGATCTCGGTCACCCAGGGGCTGGACGCGGCCCAGGCGGCGTTCGACGACTGCCGGCGCGGCATCCCGAATGCCGGCTACGGCGAGATCTACTTCCAGACCGGGTACGACCCGTCATCCGCGCCCGAGGGCAAACACCTGATGAGCGTGTTCGGCCAGTACGCCCCGTACCAGCTTGCCGGCGGCGACTGGGACTCGCAGCGGGACTCGATCGCTACCCAGTTCTTCGACTTGATCGGCCGCTTCGCCCCGAACGTCACCGACTGCGTCGAGGAGTACGAGGTGCTGGGTCCACCGGATATCGAGTCTCGGATCGGGCTCACCGGTGGGCACATCTTCCAGGGCGAAACGATGCCCGATCAGATGTGGGAGCACCGGCTCACTCCCGACATCGGGATCGACGGTTTCTGGCTCTGTGGCGCGGCCACCCATCCGGCCGGCTCGGTCATCGCGCTCAACGGCCGCAACGCCGCCGCCGCGATCCTCGGCCGCTCGGTCGGCTAACTTCCCGATCATTACGCATCCCAGGGCCGCGATTCGTCCCAATTAGATTGAATGTCACCGGCCTAACGCGCGTAATGATCGGCTAGCCGCTGAGTCCGGGCGGGGCGAGTACGGCGGCGGTGCCGCGTTTGGCGATCTCGTTGCCGATGATGAGCCGCTGCACCTCCGAGGTGCCCTCCCAGATCCGGTCGACCCGCAGCTCCCTGGACAGCCGCTCGACCGGGTTCTCGCGCAGATAACCGCGCCCACCGAAGATCTGCACCGCCCGATCGACGGCGCGGCCGGCCGCCTCGGACGCGGACAGCTTGGCCATGGCCGCCTTCGCATGCAGGGTCTTGCGGTCAACACCGCCGTCGGCCTCCCAAGCGACTTGGTGCACCAGCAATCGGTTGGTGGTGACCTCGACCGCGTTGTCCGCCAGCATCGCCTGGACGAGCTGGAAGTTCACGATCGGCTGGCCGAACTGCACCCTGGATCGGGCGTACTCGGCGGCGAGTTCGGTGGCCCGCTCGGCCGCACCCACGGTCCGGGCCCCGATCATCAGCCGCTCCTCGACGAACCAGTCGCGGATCAGCTCGTAACCCTGGCCGATCTCACCCAGCCGGCAGTCCGCGCCGACCCGGACGTCCTCGAACTCCATCTCAGGGTGCTCGTAGACGAACGTGTGGGTGTAGCGCGGTACTCGGGTGATCAGCACGCCCGGCAGATCCTTGTCGACCAGGAACGTGGTCGGCCGCCCGTCCACGGTGGCAAGCAGCACGATGTAGTCCGCCACGTCGCCGACCGTGACGAACCACTTCTCGCCGTTGATGACGTAGTGGTCGCCGTCGCGGACTGCGGTGGTCGTGATGGCCTGCGGATCCGATCCCGCCGCCGGCTCGGTCACCGCGACGCAGTCCCGCCGCTCCCCCTTGATCCCCGGCAGTAGGAACCGCTCCCGCTGCGCGGGCGTGCACGCGCGCAGCGCGTTGGCCGGGCGCCAGACCACGTCCCACAGCGCTCCGGTCAGCCGGCCGAGCTGCTCCTGGACGATGACCTGTTCGAGGACGGACAGGCCGGCGCCGCCCCATTCGGCCGGCATGTTGATCGCCTGTAGGCCGTGGTCGAGCACCGCTTGCCGGAGCTCCGCGTGCACCGCGGCGGACAGCCCGTTACCCGTCTCGCACTCGTCCTCGTATTTCATGATCGTC
>DATFRM010000207.1:0-8853 GCA_035263265.1 Actinomycetes bacterium | reverse complement strand
GACGCGGTAGTCCGGCGCAAGTACGGGGTCCCGGCGGCCGGGTACGCCGACTTCGCGCTGCTGCGTGGTGATCCGAGCGACGGGCTGGTCGGCGTCGCCGGAATCGGCGAGAAGACTGCTGCATCCCTGATCGACGGCTACGACTCGGTGCCAGGGCTGCTGGCCGCGATCGACGACCCGGCCTCGGGTCTGGCGCCCGGATTGCGAATGAAGCTCCGCGCGGCGCGGGACTACATGATCGCGGCCCGGCCGGTGGTCCACGTCGCCACCGACCTCGCGATCCCGTCGTACGACGCGGCGCTGCCGACCAAGCCGGCCGATCCTCCTGCCCTGGTCGAGCTGTCCGACCGCTGGGGACTCGACGGATCGCTCAACCGGCTGCTGGCCGCGCTGGCGCCGTAGGCAGTTTGGTCAGGTCGGCTGGGCCGCAGCGGTCTCCGGCCGGCCCACCGCGCGGATCGCCGGCACCGCCAGCAGCGCCAGGTGGATGAGCACGTGCAGCACCACGATGACCGCCAGCACCGGACCGGCGCCGTACCCGGCGGCCAGCGCCCCGACCAGCGCGAACCCGAGCGGGTTGATCGCCAGTGAGCCCAGCCAGTCGTACGAGCTCACCCGGGACAGCGCCTGCTCGGGCACCTGTTCCTGCAGTGTGGTCAGCCAAACCGTGTCCGCCCCGATGACCGCGGCCGCGGAGATGGCGCCGGCCAGTACCAGGACCGGCAGCGGGGCACCAAGCCCGAGCAGTACCAGGAACGGCACGTCCAGCAGGATGAGCAGGGTGGACGCGACCAACGGGCGGCGGGGTCGCCAGCGCAGCAGCACCAGCCCGACCGCGAGCGCACCGGCGCTACGTCCGGTCAGGATCGCCGCCCAGGCCGCGGCGCCACCGAGCTCCTGCTCGGCTAGCACCGGGCCGAGCACGAAGACCGCAGGCAGCACGGTGGCCTGGTAGGCGGCGAAGCTGAGCACCATCGCCCACACCCAGGTTCGCGAGCTGAACTCCCGCCAGCCGTCGATGAGATCGCGGATCAGGCTGGTCTTGGCCACCATCCGGCTGAAGCTGGCCGGGATTCGCGACAGCGCGATCGCGCTGAGCAGGAACGTGACCGCGTCGATGCCGAACGCCCAGCCCGGTGAGGCGAGCGCCACCAGCGCACCGGCGATCGCCGGTCCGATCAGCCCGCAGATGTTCTGCGACATACCCAGCAGCGCATTGGCCTGCTGCAAGCGCGGCTCGCTGACCACGTCGCGGATCACACCGGTCGAGGCCGGTGCGAAGAACGCCGCGGCGGTGCCGGTCACGAGTTGCAGCGCGATCAGATGCCAAATCCGGGCGGTACCGGCCAGCAGCAGGCCCGCCGCCACCGCCTGGCAGGCGCCCATGACCAGATCGGTCGCGATCAGGATCCGGCGCCGCTCGAACCGGTCGCCGAACACACCACCGAGCAGGATGAAGATCAGCTTTGGCACCGCTCCGGCGCCGAGCACCAGTCCTAGCTGGCCGGGTGAGGCGCCAAGCTCGAGCGCGGCGAACGTCAGCGCCAGTGGCGTGATCGCGCTGCCGAGCACGGAGACGGTGCGCCCAACGAAGTAGATGCGAAACGGCCGCTCGGCCAGCACGTCGAGCGACCGTGGTAAGGCCACGCTGGGCACCGTAGCAGCGCGGCGGCCCTACTCGGCCTTCTGGAACCTGACCGTCGCGACCAGGTACATCCCTGTCCCGAGCAGCACCACGACCAGCAGCTCGAGCATGGTCGGCACCGGCCACCCCCACCAGGTGACGCCCGGCCGCAGCGCCTGCCCGGGACCGGTGTCCAGGTGCGCGAATACCGCTCGGCGCATCGGATCCACCGCGTAGGTCAACGGGTTGATCCGGGTCAGCAGGGTGAGCCAGTGCGGCAGGCCGATCAGCGGGAACAGCGCCCCGGACAGGAAGAACATCGGCATGACGATCATCTGGTTGAGTGCCATGAACGACTGGATGCTGCGGATGCGAACCGCCACCATGACCCCGAGCGCGGTCAGCGCGAACGCCAGGATTGCCATCTCGACGATCAACGTGACCAGCAGCACCGGCGCGTACGGCACCCCGACCGCGCCCGCGAACACCAGCATCAGCAGGCCCTGGACCGTCGCGACCGAGGCGCCGCCCAGGCACTTACCGAGCACGATCGCACCGCGCCGGACCGGCGCCACCAGCATCTCGCGCAGGAAGCCGAACTCGCGGTCCCAGACCACCGACGCGGCCGAGAACAGCGCGGTGAACATCACCGCCATCGACAGCACGCCGGGGAACAGGAACGTCCGCAGCCCGACGCCGCCGGTGCCGGCCGGAACCATCGACGATAGACCGGTGCCGAGGACGAACAGGAACAGCAACGGCTGCAGCAGGGCGACCACGATCCGCATCCGATCCCGGGCGAATCTGATCATCTCGCGCTGCCAGACGACCTTGACCACCCGCAGGTCGCCGCGCAGACTCCGCGCCGGCACGGTGACCTTTGCCGGCACGCGTTCGGTGTCCCTGACTACCTCTGCGACCATCCCGTCATCTCCTGCCTCGCATCGCCATCAGTGTCCCTCGCATCCGGTCGGTGGCCGAGGCCTCGGCATCGCGGATGGTGCGCCCGGTGTGGGCCAGGAACACGTCGTCGAGCGTCGGCCGGGCCACGTTCACGGACCGGATCGGCACTGCGAGCTCGGCGAACAGCTCCGGCACGAAGCGCTCCCCGCCGGCCACCGCGAACGTGACGGCGCCGTCGTGCACGGCCGCTTCGATCCCGAACCGCTCGCGCAGCCGGGTAATCGCGGCCGGGTCGTCGGCGGTCTGGATCTGCACCCGGTCCTTGCCCACGGCGGCCTTCAGCGCTTCGGGCGTGTCCAGCACGACCAACCGGCCGTCGTCGATGATCGCGATCCGGTCGCAATGCTCGGCTTCGTCCATGTAGTGCGTGGTCAGGAAGATTGTGATGTCCTCCCGGCGGCGCAACTCCTCGATGTAGGACCAGATCGTGGTGCGGGTCTGCGGATCGAGCCCCACCGTGGGCTCGTCCAGGAACAGCACCCGGGGTGAGTGCAGCAATCCGCGGGCAATCTCCAGTCGCCGCTTCATCCCGCCGGAGTAGGTGCTGACCAGGCTGGCGCGCCGGTCCCAGAGCCCGACCATCTCGAGCACCTCCCGGCTGCGGGCCGGCAGCAACGCCTTGGGCATGCCGTACAGCTCGGCATGGAAGCGCAGGTTCTGCTCGGCGCTGAGGTACTCGTCCAGCGTCGGATCCTGGAACACCAGGCCGATGTTTCGGCGGACGTCGTCCCTTGCCCTCACCACGTCGTGCCCGGCTACCTGGGCGGTGCCGGCGGTCGGCTCGACCAGCGTGCATAGCATCTTGATGGTGGTCGACTTACCGGCCCCATTGGGGCCGAGAAAGCCGAACACTTCGCCTGCGGCGACCTCGAAGTCGACCCCGCGTACCGCCTCGATCTCGCCGTACCGCTTGGCCAGCCCGGCGACCGAGATCACCGCGGCATCAGTCACCAGCCGCCTCCCCGGTGCCCGCATCGGCGTTGTCGGCACCAGTGTCGCCGGTCGGTTCGTCGGCGAGGATCCGGTACAGGGACCGCCTGGCCTCGGTGAGCACCTGCTTGGCCTGGCCGACCTGCTCATCTGTGCCGCTGTGCGCGACCTGCATAAACGCCATGGCGACCGCCCCGATCAGATCGCGCGAGGCCATCATGTCGTCCGACACCGTGTCCGCGACGCTCTCCCAGGGCGAGTCGACCTCGTCCGGATGGGCCTCGATGTACGCCTGCCCGGCCTCGGTGAGCCGGTAAACCCGCCGGCTGCCACGACCCTCCGCGACGATCAGGCCGTCCTTCTGTAGCTGAGCCAGCGCCGGGTAGACCGAGCCAGGGCTGGGCCGCCAGACGCCGGAGCTGCGCTCCATGATCTCGCTGATGATCTGGTAGCCGTTGTACGGCTGTTCGGCGAGCAGCGCGAGCGCTGCCGCCCGGACATCGCCGCGACGCACCCGCGGTCCCCGACGGAATCCGGGACCGCCGAAGTACGGCGGCCACATGTGTGGGCCGAACTCCCAGCCGTGGCGACGGCCACGACGCCTGGAGTGCCCAAAATCATAATCGTGCATGCTCATTGCCTCCTGTTAGATCCGAGCAATCTCGATAGCTCGACGATATATCGGGATCGCTCGGTCTGACAAGAGCCTGTTGCGGGTGGTGAAGGGCCGATGCGCGAACTCCTTGATCTGGCGACGGCTTCTACCAGATAGCGAACGATTCGGTCCCCGATGGCCGTGCCCCCGCCGGGACGATTCCGACTCGGGCCGCAGTAATGCGATCAAGGAGCCGCCGCCGCTCCGACATAGGCGGACATGTCCACCTGCCACTGAGTCGTTGATCGCATTAGCGAGGCCCGAGCCGGGTGCTGCCTTGCTGCGCGTGCTGAGGGACTCCGCACAGGCCGGCGACCGGGACGATTCCGACTATGGCGTCGAGAAGTTGATCAACTTCCATTCGTCGGGTGGATGTGTCGAGACATGTCCGGGCGTCCGGAGCACCGTGATCACACTCTGCGCCATAGTCAGAATTGTCGTGTTCGAACACCGGTCGGGAACACCGTAAGGGGCAGCCGCCCAGCGAGCCCTCCGCGCGCTGGCGGTCAGCCAGGCACAGCCGCGCATCAGCCCTTGACTGCGCCTCCCACGATGCCGCGCACGAAGTAGCGCTGCAGGGCGAAGAAGACCACAAGCGGCAGTGCCATCGACAGGAACGCGGCAGCTCCAAGCAGATACCAGCCACCGCCCAGCGAGTTGACCAGATTGGCCATTGTGGCGGTCAAAGGAAGGTTGTCCGGGTTCGCCAAGCCGATGTAGATCAGCGCAACCAGCAGGTCGTTCCAGACGAAGAGGAACTGGAAGATCGCCAGAGCGGCCAACGCCGGTACGCACATCGGTATCGCGAGCCGGAAAAACGCGGTCACGTGCGATGCGCCGTCTATGGCCGCGGCCTCGAAAACCGACCGGGGCAGCGACCCCATGAAGTTGCGCAGCAGGAAGATCGCGAACGGCAGGCCGTACCCGGTGTGTGCCAGCCAGACGGCAAGGAACTCGCCGGTGATCCCCCACTGGGCGAACGCCTTGAGGATCGGGATGAGGGTGGTCTGCAGCGGCACCACCAGCAGGCCCACGACGACAACGAAGAGCACGTCGCGACCGGGGAACTCCATCCACGCGAACGCGTAGGCGGCGACCGCGGCGACGAATAGCGGGATGATCGTCGCCGGGATGGCAATGAAGAGACTGTTGACGAACGCGGCCCCGATGCCCTGCTGGCTCAGCACGTCGCTGTAGTTCTGCATGGTGAAGTGGAACGGTGGCGCGAACGCCGTCCACCAGCCGGAGGTCGAGAGCTCGTCTGCCGGACGGAACGAGCTGACCAGCAGACCGATCGTCGGCACCGCCCAAACGATCAGGATGATCGCGATCGCGATGTGCAGGATCGGCCGGCCGGGCCCCCTGCCGCGCGGCGTCCGCTGCGCAACCGCCGTCGTGGCTGCGGGCGGTGCGAGGACGGTGCCTGCCGGTGTGGCTGCTGAGTCCGCGGGAAGGGCTGCGTCGGTCATCTCACGGCCTCCTGTGCGCGGAACCGCCGAATGTTGAATGCCATGATCGGTACGATCGCGAGCAGCAGCACGACCGCCACGGCACTTGCCCGGCCGAAGTCGCCGAACGTGAACATCTCCTTCACCATCAAGTTCGCGATGACATCGGTGTCGTAGTTGCCGTTGGTCAGCGTGTAGACGATGTCGAACGTCTTCAGCGACGTGATGATCATCGTGGTGGCGACCACGGCGAGCGTCGGACCGAGCAGCGGGAAGGTAATCCTCCAGAACATCTGCCACTCGCTTGCACCGTCCACCCGGGCGGCCTCCAACAGCTCGAGAGGGATGGCCTTCAGGGCTGCCGAGATGATCACCATCGCGAAGCCGGTCCACATCCAGACCATGATCATGATCATCGCGAACGTGGAGAGTCGCCAGCCGGGCGATTGCAGCCAAGCCACCGGCCCCAGCCCAACACCGCCGATCGCTGCGTTCAGCGTGCCGGTCTGTTGCGTGCCGGGGGGCTTGAAGTCGTACATGAACTTCCAGATCACGCCCGCGGCGACCATGCTGATCGCCAGCGGGAGGAAGATGACGCTCTTGGCGATTGACTCGTAGCGCACCCGGTCGACAAGGACCGCGATCAGCAGGCCTCCACCGACCACGAACAGGGTGAGGAAGACCACCCAGAGCACGTTGTTGGTCAGCGCGCTCAGCGCGTCCGAGTTAGTGAAGAACCACCGGTAATTCTTGAGCCCGACCCACTCCGGGGCGAGCTCGTTCTTGCTCTGGAAGCTCCGGATGATGGTGCGAATGGTCGGATAGATCAAGAAGAAGCCGAGGAAGCCCAGCGCCGGCAGCAGCCATAGCCACGGCCGGATGCGACGTCGCCACCGCTCGGAGGTGAAGGAGAGCAGCCGCTCGGTACTCCAGATGTACAGGACGAGGACGGCTGGAACGCCGACTACCACCTCGATCGCTGTGATCAGCCGCGAGTCCACCGGGAACCTCCTTCACGTCGAGAGTGGGGGGAGCGGCAGGTGCCGCTCCCCCCAGTCGTAGTGAGGGTCAGGACGCGTACGCGTCCGCCTGGGCACTGTCCAGATCGGCCAGCACCTGATCGACGGACTTACTTCCGTTGGTTAGCGCGACCATCGCCTTCCAGAAGGCGTCGTTCATCGCGGTCGGCATGCTGTCCGACGCGTCGAAGACGAACGTCTTGGCGTTGGCCAGGATCTCCGCCGAGCGCTTGCTGATGTCGTCCGGGTAGTCGGTAGCGTTCTTGTTCGCGGAGAGCGCGCCACCGATCTTCACCCAAAT
Organism: Actinomycetes bacterium; assembly: GCA_035263265.1. Classification (GTDB taxonomy): domain Bacteria; phylum Actinomycetota; class Actinomycetes; order JAKEEW01; family JAKEEW01; genus DATAFN01. Next base: position 1,913 of record DATFRM010000207.1, on the reverse strand, counting down.
GTCCTGCGCCGGCGCGGTGACGAGGTATTTGATCAATGACTTGGCGGCTGGCGTGTCGTGGAACATGCCGAACAGGTCGCCCGCGCCCGAGACCGAGCCTGCGAACTGCGGGTCGATGTCGGGGAACGGGAAGAAGTTGTAGTCGGTTCCCGCTTCGAGCGACTTGAACTTGCCCAACCCGGTGATGAAGCTCGCCTGGTGCAGGAACTCGCAGCCGGGCGGGTTTGCGAACAGCGGGTCACCGGCAGCTTCGAAGTTCGTAGCCACCGCCGTCTTGGGGCCACCGTAGGTGTTCGCTACGACGTCGCTCATGTACATGTCGAAGGCCTTCTTGATCTGCGGGTCAGACCACTTGATCTTGCCTTCGTACCACTGGGTGTAGACATCCGAGCCCGCGGTGCGCAGCACCAGGTCCTCGATCCAGTCGGTGCCCGGCCAGCCTGAGGCAGCGCCCGACTCCAGCCCGAGGCACCAGATCGACTTGGCGTTCCCCTGGTTCGCCTTTGCCTGGCTCATCAGGTCATCCCAGGTCGCCGGCGGGCTCGCGAGGTAGTCGTGCAGCTTCGGGCTGTACCACATCAGCCCCTTGACCGCGGACTTGATGAAGACGCCGTATGTCTTCCCGTTGGTCTGCCCTAGCTGCACCAGGGCGGGCGCGGTCTCGCTCGTGTACGTCTGGATGTCCAGCACGTCGTCCAGCGGCTTGAGCGCCCCTGATTGGGCGTACTCCGCCATCTGCCCAGGGCCTGGCAGCCCGGCGAGGTCGGGCAGCACGCCCGAGGCGACACCGGTGGTGAGCACTGTGTTGATGTCCCGGGTGCCGGTGTACTTGACCTTGGCACCGGTCTGGTCCTCCCAGGGCTTGACCATCTGGAGGAATGCCTTCTGCTCGTCACCGCCCCACGTGCCGATCACGTTGACGGTCTTGCCATTGAGGTCGCCGCTGCTGCTGCTCTCGTCGTCCCCGCCACAGGAGGCGAGCGCAGCAACGCCGAGAGAGAAAGCGGCCACGGCAGGCACCAGTCGGTGCAGCCGGAAACTCCGTGGCATCATCCGGTACTCCTTCGTTTCGTGGCTAATGCCGACCGGCGAGCGCGGCGAGACCGTCTCCCTCTCGTCACAACTCCCTCCGTGTCGGCGCCGTTGCTGAGACCCACTTCGGGGCCTTTCGCGACGGCACAGAAGTGTTGATCGTCAGATCATCCAATCGCTCGGTTTGCGTCACTGCAACCACCGATACCGGTTCGCGACCGTAGTGCTACGAAAACCGGAACGGGCACGAGAAACCTGCCGTTGGCGATATCCGGATTCAGGTCCCGGACAGCCCGCGTCCCATCGGGGTACACCTTGCCGACACCTTCAAGAACCACTTCAGCCACGGAATGCTCCCGCCGCCACGCGTGATCGCCCCAGTAGGCTCAGTGTGCTCCCCTGGTCAGCGGTAGCAACGCTGTCTAGATCAGTTCCGTAACGGAATCGTGACCCCTGGATGCCGGCCGGCCAGCCGGTTGGGTGTCCGTGGCTCCCTGTTCGGATAGCCACGCCTCGTGCGCCGCCCGGGTGCGTGTCCACAACGCGGCGCGCTCGGCCGGCGACACGTCGGCGAGATCCAGCCCGAACAGGTCGGCCAGCGCCCCGAACCAGTCGGCCGGGGTGGCCAGGTCCTGGTCGTCGCGGCCGGCGGCGGTGATCGTGGCCAGTGTGCAGCCACGGACGATGTCGATGCCGGTCGCGTGGCGGCGCTGCGCGGTCAAAACCCGGACGAAGCCGGATTCTGGCGCGGTCGACAGCCATTGGTGCATCTCGGCGAAGTCGTCGATCGTCGCGACCCGCGGCTCGAAGTCCATTCCGGCGAATCCGCCGCTGGGGTCGTGGTCGAACCGCCACCACCGGGAGCGATCTCCGATCCGGTC
>DATFRM010000206.1:0-5006 GCA_035263265.1 Actinomycetes bacterium | reverse complement strand
TCGCCGCGGTCTCGGGGGTCGAGGAGAACGAGGCGGGACTGGCCAGCGGCCTGATCAACACCTCGCAGCAGATCGGCGGCGCGCTAGGGATCGCCGCGCTGTCCACGATCGCGACCTCGCAGACCAGCGACGCGCTGGCCTCGGGCACGGCCTTGCCAGCGGCGATGGTGGACGGCTTCACCGCCGCTTTCCTCATCGGTGCCGTGATCGCGGGTCTCGGAATCGTGGCTTCGCTCACGCTGATCCGTCGTGACGACCTCGTCACGCAGCCCGAGGAGGAGTCGGAGCTCGCCTTGGAGGGCGCCGCTGCCTAACAGGGCACAGCACCCCGGTGGTCAACCACCTCTCCCCCCACCGGGAACCGCAGGCGCCCGCCGCTTGTCGGCGGGCGTCTGCGGGCGTTTCGGGGATAGGAACGAGCCGAGCGCGTTAGAGACCGCAGGTTTAGAACCGCAGCCCGTTCTCCAGATGGGCGAGCGCCTCATCCAGCAGATCGGGCAACTCGGCCTTGCCTTCGCTCTCCATCCATTGCATCACCGCGGCCATGCTTACGCCCATGAACGCGCCGGCGAACGCGCGTACCTCCGGATCCGTCGGCTCGCGTCCAGTGCGTGTCGCCATCGCCTCGGCGAACGTCTGGAACGTTTCCAACTGCCCCTGCATCAGTCGAGCCCGCAGCGCCGGCACCTCCATTTGCAGCCGGGTTCGTCGGTAGATCTCCTCCCCGACTTCGGCGTAGAGCAGACCGAACACCTCCCGAAGCGCGGCCCGAAGCGCGGGGATCGGCGCAAGGTCGGCGGGCTGGCGCAGCAGCGCCTCGACCAGGATCGGGTCGTAGTCGTCCCGCAGGATGACGTCTTCCTTGGTCGGGAAGTACCGGAAGAACGTGCTCGGCGACACCTCGGCGGCCTCGGCGATCTGCTCGACCGTGGTGCCGTCATAGCCGCGCTCGGCGATCAGTCGCAGCGCATGCTCCTGGATCGATCGCCGAGTCTTGGCCTTCTTCCGCTCACGCAACCCCGGAGTGCTCACGGTCCTCATTCTGGCTTGGCTCCACCTCGGCGCGCGCCCGTCCTGGCAGGAACCGGGCGATCAATATCGCGACCAGCACCGCGCCGAGCGCGCATACCAACATCACCACGCTCATGGCGTGGACGAACGCCGCCTGGGCGGAGCTGAGCAACGCCCCATCACCGAGGCGCTGGGCCACCGTGGCGGCCCCGGCCACCGACTCCTCGGCGATCTTTGCTACTTCTGCCGGCAGGTGGGTCACGTCGAGCCGGCCGGCGTACGCCCAGGACAGCAGGCTGCCGAGCACGGCGACCCCGAGCGCACCGCCAACCTGACGCAACGACTGCAGCAGGCCGGAGCCCGCGCCGGCGCTGCGCTCCGGAATGGTGTCCAGCACCGCATCGATGATCGTCGGCAGGGTCAGGCCGACCCCGAGGCCGATGACCACCATCCAGCCGACGGCACTCCCGTAGCCGGCACCGGCGTCGGTGAGCGCCCCGAGCGCGAAGCCCGTCGCCAGCACCAGCATCCCGGCCGTCACCACGGCCCGGAATCCGAACCGCGCGACCAAGCGGTCCGCGGTCAGTCCGCCGATCATGAGCCCGGCAATGAGGGGGATGAGTCGAACACCGGTCGCGAGTGTGCCGTACCCCAACACCACCTGCAGGTACTGCGGGACCACGAACAGCAGGCCGATCAGCGCCAGGGACACGAAGACGGCGCCGACCGTGCCCCACAGGAAGATCCGGTTGGCGAACAGCGAGAGCTCGACCATCGGGCGTGAAGAGCGAAGCTGGATTGTCACGAACGCGGCCAGTGCAAGCAGGCCGCCGATGACGGGCACGTACACCATCGGCGCGGTCCAGCCGTCGGTCGGCGACTGGATCACACCGAAGATCAGTGCGCCGAGTCCGGTGATGGCCAGCACGGTGCCGAGCGGATCCAGGCCCTTCGCATCGGGGTCGCGGGACTCGGGCAGCAGTACGGCCGCCGCGCCGAGCGCGAGCGCCACGACCGGCACGTTGATCAGGAACACCGAGCCCCACCAGTAGTGCTCGAGCAGGTAGCCGCCCAGCACCGGGCCGAGCGGGAGGCCAAGCGCGGTGCCCGCGGTCCAGATCGCGATCGCGCGTCCCCGCTCGTCCGGACCGAAGATGCTTGGCAGGATCGCCATCGAGACCGGCATGATGATCGCGGCGCCGACACCCATGCCGGCGCGGGCTGCGATCAGCGCGCCAGTGCCGCCGCCGAATGCCGCCGCTACCGATGCACCGAGGAAGATTGTCAGTCCGATGAGCAGCAGTTTCTTGCGGCCGATCCGATCGCCGAGCAGGCCGGCGGGCAGCATCAGTGCGGCCAGGACGATCAGGTACGAATCCACGATCCACTGCAGATCGTCGGTGCCGGCGTTCAAGTCGACGGCCAGCGTGGGGAGCGCGACGTTCAGGATGGTGCCGTCGAGCCCGATAACGAGTACCGAGAGTGCGAGCGCGCCCAGTGCCCACCAGCGGCGCGAGCTCAAGGTGAGAGTCTCCATGAATTGAAAGTAACTCTCATTCAGGAGGAACTGTCAAGCCTTGAGTTCGGTGTGCGGGGTTGGTGACCGTGTGGGTCGTGGCCAACGGCGGGTCCGGGCCACCGGGAGGGTCTTGTCCGACGGCGGTGTCTCCGTCCACTGCCGTTTTCTCGCGCGCTCACCCAAAGCCCTCTCGACTAGATGTGGGCGGCAGATGACCCCGCGCATGGCCGAACAGTCGGAGATTCCCGACGAAGTCGCCGATCCTCGACGTCGTCGGGGATTGCCGTCAGCTTCGACCGCCGCCCTCCAGTGCCGAGGCGCCGGGCCGGGAGGAGTGGGGCAGCTGAGTCGGCACACGAGCACCGACGGGAAGAATCCACAGCCGACCTCGGGCGAGTCATTCCTGTCCACAGACAGGCGGGGCGTGCCTACCTGCGGCGGCCGCCGGCACACATTCTTTACTGCGTGGATCCGGCAATGCTGCTCAGGCAAGCGCGTAGCCACGCACTGCTGAGCCAATCGGAACTCGGCGAGCGGGCCGGTGTGGCCCGGTCGGTGATTGCCGACTACGAGCGCGGCCGTAACTCACCAACCGTGCGTCAGCTCGATCGGCTCTTGGCGGCCGCCGGCCTGCTCGTCGCGGTACAGCTCAAGCCGCTCAGCGCCGATCTTGACACCGCCATCCGGCGCTGCCTTGCCCGGCCCGTCGCGGACCGCCTCTTCGAGTTGCCGTTCCATCTCGGCGCATTGCTGCGCATCCTCGCAGGCGTCCCGTATCGCATCGAAGGTGCCGCGGCGGCACTGCTGCAAGGAGCACCAGTACCGGTGCCGGCGGTCGACGTCGCGATCGCCGACACCGATCCCGTACTGAACACGCTCGCCCGGCGCATCGGGGAGGCCGGATACATCTGGTTCTGGGTCGCCGAGGACCACCGCTGGCAGATGATCAAGCCAACGGCCGCACTGCTCAGGGAGCGCGGGCCGGTGACCAGATGGCGGGTCGTCGTCGGCGAAGCCCGGCTGCGACTAGTCCATCCCACCGAGATCAGTACCGGCATCTGCGTCGAGGTTGATGGGGAGCGGGTGCCAGTACTTGGGCTGTGGCAACTCGAAGCCACTGATGAGCAGAGCCGAGCAATTCTAGCCCGATCCAGGCAGCTACTCGGGGAGGCCGCCGCCGGTGGGAGCCACTAGAACGGCGGCTCCCACACGGCGCGCCGAGAAGAGGGCCGGTCAGGACTGCTGCTGACCGATATTCACCATCCAGGTGATCCCGAACTGATCCAGGACCATGCCGAACTCGTCGCCCCAGGCCTGCTTCTCCAGCGGCATCGTTACCGTGCCTTTGCTGGCCAGCTGGTCCCAGTAGCCGTGAAGTTCGCCGGCGTCATCCCCGGACAGGCTGATCGAGATGTTGTCGCCCGGCTTGTACTCCATCCCGGGCGGGGTGTCGGAGGCCATGAGCGTGTAACCGCTCGGGGACTCGAGCTGGGCGTGCATGATCTTGTCCGCACCCGGACCGTCCGGCGCACCGAATTCGCCGAAGGTGCTCAGGTTCAGCGAGCCCCCCAGGACCTGCTGGTAGAACTCCATGGCTTCGCGCGCGTTGCCGTCAAAGCTGATGTAGGGATTGAGACGAGAGGCCATCGCAGGCTCCTTGGTCGTCACGTGCGGTCAGTGCCTTTGGCAGCCTAGTCCCGCCGCGAACACCCGCGAACCCCGCCCTCACTATCCGGCCAATCCGACCCCTACGCGACGGATCAGCCAGTACGGCCGTCTCGGCGCGACCAGCGAGGTGATCGCCGGCAACGGCCGGTATCCCACGATCGCGGTATCACCTACCGGCCGCGCCATCGTCGCCTGGGAGCGACGGTTCCAGGTCGACCTGCGGATCCAGGCCAGCGTCGGGCCCTGACCGAGCCCGGCAACGAGCGGGCCTACCAGACCAGGCAGAACGGCTTGTCGGCCGGATCGGCGTAGACCCGAAAGTCCTCGCCTTCGCCGGGCAACCGCCTGGCGCCGATCGCGTACGCCGCCTTCTCCGCCACCTCGATGTCGTCCACCTCGACGTCGAGGTGGAACTGCTGGGGATGAGCGGGATCGGGCCATTGCGGCGGCGTGTAGTCCGTGACCTCCTGGAACAGGACCGGGTGCTGGCCATCGTTACCGATCATCGCCACGCCATCGGCTTGGTAGGTGACGGGTTTGCCGAGCAGTTCGGCGTAGAACGTGCTCAACGCGGCCGCGTCGGGACAGTCGAGCATGATGCCCATCACTGTGGTCTTCGGATCGTCCGCGTTCAGGCACAGGTCGAATGGATGCCCGGCCGGATCGGCCAGCGTGTGCCACGAATCGTTCCTCCGTAACAGGTCTGCCCCTGCCTCGAGGGCGCGCGACGTGCCGGCCTCCAGGTCGGGCACCCGCAGGTCCAGATGTGCCTGCTGAGGCCGCGACTGGTCGGGCCAGCGTGGCGGCA
>DATFRM010000205.1:0-6268 GCA_035263265.1 Actinomycetes bacterium | reverse complement strand
CGCAGCTTCGACAACAAGTACTACTCCAAGGCCGCCGTAACCGGCCCGGTCGGGCTGCGGGCGCCGTTCCACAACGACGAGTACCTGCTGCTGCGCGAGGTCGCGGACAAGCCGGTGAAGGTGCCGGTCACCGGCCCGTACACGCTGGCGGCGTGGTCGTTCGACGAGCGCCCGGCGGCCGGGGTCGACCTCGCCGAGCCGCTGGCCCGGCGGCGCGCCCGGAGCCGGGAGGCGCGGCGCGAGCTGGTCCTGGACATCGCGGTCAATCTGGTCAGGCCGAACCTGGAGGCGTTGCTTGGGCTCGGCGCGCACCTGATCCAGATCGACGAGCCGGCCGGATCCACCGTGCCGGATGAGATCCCGCTGATGGCCGAGGCGTTCGACGCATGCGTGCACGGGCTGGACGCCACCTTCACCACGCACCTGTGCTTCTCCGACTACGAGCTGTTCTTCCCGGCCATCGGGGAGATGACCGGCTGCCGGCAGTACACCGTCGGCTTCGCCAACGACGACAGTACGGAGCTCGGGATCGGCGAAGACGCCCGGCCCGGCTACCGGATCATCAAACGATTCCGCGACCTGCCCACGGAGCCGCATCTCGGCCTCGGGATGCTGGACATCCACCGCGACTTCATCGAGCCGCCCGAGCTGGTCCGGGACCGGATCCTGCACGCGGTCGAGGTGTTCGGCGGCCCGGACCGGTTGCAGGTGGTGCCGGACTGTGGGCTGCGGACCCGCACCTGGGAGATCGCCCACCAGAAGCTGGTCAACATGGTCGCCGGGGTGGAACTGGCGAAGGACGCGCTCGGGGGTGGCTAGGAGCCGCGCCGGTACGCGCCCGGGGTGACCCCGACGTACCGCTTGAACTGGTGGGTCAGGTGGGCCTGGTCGTAGAAGCCGCAGTCGAGCGCGGTGCGGCTGATCGACCGCCCGGCGGCCAGAAGCCGCTTCGCCTCAACGACGCGCAGCTGCAGCTGGTACGCGTACGGCGGCATGCCGACGTCGGCCCGGAACGTGCGCGCCAGCCGGTACATGCTCAGCCCAGCCGCCTCGGCCAGGGCTCGCAGCGTCACCGGTTCGGTGGGGTGCGCGTGTAGGTAGTCCCTGGCCCGCTGGACCGCCCGATGCTCGGGCGGGGCGGTGGCCGGCTGCGTGCCCGAAACCGCGCTGAACTCCCTGGCCACCGCGACCACGCCGGCTAGTAGCGCGTGCTCCCGCTGCAGCGGCGCGACCGGTTCGGCCATCGTCCGGTGGAACCCGGCCAGCGGTCCGGCCACCGCCGTCCGCCGGTGGACCACGTCCGCGGTCGCCGGCCGGCCGAGCGTCGCCTGGGTGTCTTCGAGCAGTCCGGCCATCCGATCGGGGGTGATGTAGAGGACGTCGTAGCCGAGCCCGTCCGGGGCCGCCGGCTCGCCGGTGTGGATCTCGTAAGCGGGGATCACGAACGCGCTGCCTGCCGGGGCGAGGTACTGCCGCCGGGCGCAGTCGAACGCCGCCGCGCCCCGGCCCACCACGGCGACGCACACGGCGTCGTGCCAGTGCGGCGGGTACCGGTAGCGCAGGAAATGCGCCTGCAACACCTCGACACCCGGCAGCAGCGGATCGCGCAGCATCCGCGACCACTCGCGCGGCCGGGTAGCTCCGTGGCGTCGTCCACCCGTCACGCCACCACGGTAGTGCGCGCTACGGGGTGTAGCCGCCGGATCCGGCCCGGACGCTCTCGGTGAGGAAGGCGCGCCAGTTGTCGGCGTTGGTCAGGCTGCCGCTGCGACCGATCCGGCTCAGCGCCGTGCCGGCGGCCGTCGACGTCTGGTTGCCGTAGTAGCCGTCGAGGCCCACCGGAATGTTCCAGATGTAGGTCAGGCAGGACTGGATGGTGAACGTCTGCACGCTCCGGTTCGTAGTGCCGTTGAACGTGGACAGGCCCGAACCGGATACCCCGTTGTCGGCGTGCACATGGGTCTGGTGCGAGTAGTCGGCCGCGCTGCTGAAGTAGGCCGGGGTGAACCAGTAGTGCAGGACCGCGTTGAAGTGGTAGTTCAGACCGGCCACGAACCCCCAGTAGCGCTTGCGATGCACCGTCTTGGTGGCGCTGGGTTGGCCGTTCCACCACAGGTAGTCGCAGTTGGCCGCCTGCTGCAGGCTGCCGCTGATGGTCATGTACACGTAGTTGAAGTCGATGGCACGCGCGTAGCTGTGACAGCTACCGCTCATTCCGGCGCAACTGCCGGACTTGTCCACGTGGGTGCCGCTCAACCAAAGGTGGGACGGGTTCAGCCAGCTTCCCGGTGTGTTCGAGTAGTAGTACGCGAACCAGCTCTCCAGCTGGTTGTAGAAGCCGGCGTTGTACTGGAACGAGTCCGGCGTTCGGCCGTTGTTTACTGAGCCGTTGTAGTAGTGCGTCGGTTGGCTCCAGATCTCGTTGTGCCAGGCCAGCGTGCCGTGCGCCTGGGCCCGCTGGGTGCCACCGATGATCAGCCCGGTGGCCCCGGCGCCGGCCAGCGCGAGCACCTGCCGTCGGCTCAGCCGTAACCCGCCACTCGGCGCCGTCGATCCTGCAGACATCCGTCCTCCTAGATGACATATGCGGACCGACCGATTCGGGCCGCGCCGATAGCGTGGGCGAGCACGGTTTCCAGCCGATGACCATTGGCTGGACACCGGCCGCGGTCCGCTCCGGCGAAAGGCCGCCTGACCTGCCGGTTCGCGTGGTAAGGGTGGCGCTGGCGGGACCGTGCTGGACGCCTGCGCCGGACGCTTCACCGACCGAAGGACCATCGACGATGCGGGTAATGATCTCTGCCGACATGGAGGGCGCGTCCGGCGTGACCTGGCCGGACGACGTCATACCCGGCACCGAGCAATGGCAGCGGTTCCGCCGAATGCTGACCTCGGACGTCAACGCCGCGATCGCCGGCTTTCTGGCCGGCGGCGCCGATGAGGTGCTGGTCACCGAGGCGCACTCGACGATGCGCAACATCCTGCTCGAAGAGCTCAACCCGCGGGCGGCGATGCTGACCGGGCGGCACAAGCCGCTGGGCATGATGGACGGCGTCGCCGACGCGGATGCGGTGGCGTTCGTCGGCTACCACGCGGGCGCCGGCGAGCCCGGGGTGCTCGCGCACACGTATTTGGGCGCGGTGCTGACCGGGCTCTGGATCAACGGCGAACCTGCCAGCGAGGGCCGGCTGAACGCGCTGCTTGCCGGTTCATTCGGGGTGCCCGTGGTGCTGGTCACCGGGGATGAGCAGACCTGCGCCGACGCCGCCGGCTACGCACCCGAGGCGGAGACCGTCGCGGTCAAGACCAGCGTGAGCCGGTACGCCGCGATCTGCCGGCATCCGAGCGTGACCGCAGCCGAGATCGAGGCGGCGGCCAGGCGCGCGGCCCGGCTGGCCGGCCGGCGCGAGCCGGTGACCGGCCGGTGGCGATTCGAGATCGAGTTCCAGGCCACCCAGCTGGCCGACGCGGCCACGCAAATCCCGGACGTGGAACTGGTCACGCCACGCCGAGTGGCCTTCGAGCTGGACGACCTGGTGATCGCGGCGCGCTGCTTCCGCGCCTGCACTCAGCTGGCCGTAGCGGCGATGGAGCGCGACTACGACTGATCCGACCGGCTTTGTCCGGTCGGCTGCGGCCCGGTCGGCTGCGGCCGGACGGGAATTGCCGCATTCGGCCACCGGTCGTGACTTTGATCGCAATAATGGTCGCGCTCCGGTTTCAGCGCGCCCACCCGAGCTCGGCGATCGGGTGGCTGGTTCCTGGCCGGGGTGGCTCGACCAGCAACGGTCAACACTGCGGCCTCGTGCTCGTCGAGGGAGGGAACATGGATCGAACCACTCGCCGCCGCATGCTCGCGGTCGCCGGGTTATGCGTGGCGGCGGCGCTGTTGAGCGTGCCGGCGCCGGCGTCCGCGCAGTCGACCGGCTGGGTGCGGCTGGCGCACCTGTCACCGGACACGCCATCGGTCGACGTGTATTTGTACGCGTTCGGTAATCCGGACGCCAAGATCGTTCTGCAGCACGTCGGCTACGGCGCGCTTTCGCCGTATCAGCGGCTGGCCGTGGGCCGCTACACCGTGGCCATGCGTGGCGCCGGCGCCGATCCGGACAGCGACCCGGTCATCTCCACCAACCTCGAGGTCAAGTCGGGCGAGGCTTTGACCGTCGCCGGCTTCGGCCGGACCGCCAGTTTGAAGATCGAGATCCTGACCGACTCGCTGTCCACGCCGCCCGGCAAGGCAACGCTGCGGGTGATCCAGGCCTCGCTGACCAATCCGGAGGTCGACGTCTCCACCGGCGCGGGGAGTGTGGCCGAGAACCTGCGGTTCCCCGGCGTCACCGGGTATCAGCCGGTGGATCCTGGATCGACGGTCGTGCACGTAACCGGTGACACGTCGGAGGCGGACCTGCCTACCAACTTCGCGACCGCGAGCATCCATACCGTGGTGGTGCTCGACAGTGCCTCCGGCGAATTGCGGCTGGTCGACCTCACCGACGCCTCCGGCGCGACCAAGACGCCGGTCGGCGGAGTGAACACCGGGCTTGGCGGCGCCGCGGCCTCGGCCCCGTCGGGCGGTGATCGGCCGGCGGCCCGCGGGTGGTGGCTCGTCGCCGCGGCTGTCCTCGCTGCTGGTCTGGCCATCGCCTGGAGGGTGCGCCCCGGGCGCCGGACTGCCGGATGAGTCGTATTCGCTGCGGGCGCGCGGTGCCGCGCGCCCGCAGCCTGTCCGGCGCGGGAGTCTTGGTGATCGCGTTCGGAATTGCGGTAGCCGGCTGCGCGAGTGCTAGCGGCGCCGCGACTCCCATTGCGACCGCACCGACTCCTTCCGTCGCGTCGGAGAGCGCCGGTGCGGGTCCGCTGGCCGGTATGCCGGGCGCCGGGCCGGCCGGATCGCCCACTGCGGCTCCGGTCCACCCGGTGTCGGTGCTGATCCCGGCAATCGGCGTGGACACCCGGCTGGAGCGGCTGGCGCTTGACCGCTCCGGACAGCTGCTCGCGCCGCGGAACCCGGACCAGGCCGGCTGGTACACCGGCGGGTCGGTGCCCGGCGAGATCGGTCCGGCGGTCATTGCCGGGCACGTCGACTCCCGCACCGGACCGGCCGTGTTCTATCGGCTGGGATCGTTGCGGCCCGGCGACCGGGTACTGGTGGCGCGCTCGGATGGCAGCGTCGCTCGGTTCCGGGTGGAGTCGGTCCGAGCGTTTCCACGGGCCGAGTTCCCGAGCGCCGAGGTCTACGGCGCGACTCCGGAACCCGTACTACGGCTGATCACCTGCGGCGGCGTCTATGACCGAGGGAACGGATACCGGGACAACGTCGTCGTGTTCGCGGTGCCCGAATAGTGGAGTCGTTCGTGCGAAATCGCCATCGGGACGTGTGCTTCCGGGAACGTGTTGCGCGGTGCGCTCGACTGTGGAGTAATTCGAGATCGAGGCAGCTAGCTCTGGCCAAGAACCTGGCACGGTGGTGATCGACGTGGCGCGCGCCCGGGAATCGAGCCCGGCAACCCAGTCGCAACCAAGCGTTTCCAATTGGGAGAAACCGGCTCGCCCGCAGTCGCCGACGCCCGAGCCGGCCGGAGCGGCGGGCAGTTACCAGGACCCGCCGTGGCCCACGGTCGTCTGGACCACAGTGCGGGTGCTGGCCCGTCGCTGGCCGTTCCGACTGGCGATCTTCGCAGTGGCCGGCCTGCTCGTGGCCGCACTCGTCATCGGCTACCGAGCGCTATTCCTGACCAGTTCCCCGGCGGAGCAGCCGGGTGGGCCGAGCGTGACCGCCGGCGGCCCGGTGTCCGCGGCGGCGATGGCCCGCACCGAGGTTGCCACCTGGGCGTCCTCGAACATCGCCGACACCGCCGTGTTGGCCTGCGACACCGCCACCTGCGCCGAGCTGCAGGCGCACGGTTATCCAGCAACCGCGCTGGTCCGGTTGGCCGCCGGCGCCGGCGACATCCGGCGGGCCGATCTCGTCGTGGTGACAGCGGCGGTCAAGGCACAGCTCGGGCGCAATCTGGGCGCGCTGACCGCGCCTACGCCGGTCGCGGTGTTTGGCTCGGGCGAAGCGGCGATCGAGTTGCGGGCGGTGGCCCCGGCCGGGCCGAGCGCGTACGCGCGGCAAGCCACCGTCTATCGGCGACAGCGGGCCGCGGCCGGCACCCAGCTCAGCCGGACGCCGCGCCTGGAACTCGCCTCGTCCGCCGGCGAGCAGCTGCGCGCCGGCCGGGTGGACGGGCGGATCCTGACCGTGCTCCCGGCGCTGCTGGCC
>DATFRM010000204.1:0-2556 GCA_035263265.1 Actinomycetes bacterium | reverse complement strand
CGCCGCCCGGCCGTCGGCGGCCGCGGTCACCTCGAACCCGGCGCGATGCAAGTAGCCGACCACCACCTCGGCGACGGTCGAGTCGTCCTCGACCACCAGCACCCGGTCGGCCATCTGTCGAGTCTAGGAAGCCCGAGCCGGCCAGGCCCGGGATGCCGCGGGTCGTCAGCACTTCGTAAGGTGGCGGGAGGCTGATGGTCAGATCGGTCGGAGGAGCGGGATGCCCACCGAAACCGCGATGCGCCGGGCGCTGCACCGGGCCGAGACCGGCGTCTCTCTGGATCCGGCCGAGGCCGAGGTGTTGCTGGCCGCGCGCGCCGCCGATCTCGACCGGCTGGCCGTGGCGGCCGGTCGAGTACGGGACGCCGGGCTGCTCGCCGCCGGCCGGCCTGGCGTCGTCACCTACTCACCGAAGGTCTTCATCCCGCTCACCAGGCTGTGCCGGGACCGCTGCCACTACTGCACGTTCGTCACCGTGCCCGGCCGGCTCAGTTCGCCGTACTTGTCGCAGGACGAGGTGCTGGCGATCGCGACCGCGGGCGCCGCGGCCGGGTGTACCGAGGCGCTGTTCACGCTCGGCGACCGGCCGGAGGAGCGCTGGCCGGTGGCCGCCGAATGGCTGGCCGCGCGCGGCTACGCATCCACGCTGGACTATCTGCGGGCGATGGCCATTCAGGTGCTGGAGCAGACCGGGCTGTTGCCGCATCTCAACCCGGGCGTACTGAGCTGGGAGGAGATCCAGCGGCTCAAGCCGGTCGCGCCGAGCATGGGCATGATGCTGGAAACCACGTCGCGGCGGTTGTGGGCGGAGCCCGGCGGCTGCCACTACGGCTCACCGGACAAGGAGCCCGCTGTCCGGCTGCGAGTACTCGAGGACGCCGGTCGCAGCGCGGTTCCGTTCACCTCCGGAATCCTGGTCGGGATCGGCGAGACCGACGCCGAGCGGGCGGACTCGCTGTTCGCATTGCGCCGGATCGCCCGTGGCTACCGCGGCATCCAGGAAGTGATCGTGCAGAACTTCCTGGCCAAACCGGACACCGCGATGCGCGCTTCTCCGGACCTGCCGTTCGAGGAGTACCTGGCCACGGTCGCGGTGGCCCGGCTGGTGCTCGGGTCCGGCATGCGGATCCAGGCACCGCCGAACCTGTCCGAGCCGGACCAGCTCGCCCGATTGCTGGCCGCAGGCGTGGACGACTGGGGCGGGGTGTCACCGGTGACCCCCGACCACGTCAACCCGGAACGGCCCTGGCCGCACCTGGATCGGCTCGCGGAGCTGACTGCTGCGGCAGGGTTGGAGCTGCGGCCGCGGCTGACCGTGCATCCGGAGTACGTGCAGCGTGGCGAACCGTGGCTGGATCCGCGGATCTGGCCGCACGTGCGGGCATTGGCCGATCCGGAGACCGGGCTGCTGCGGGCCGGCAGCCGGCCGGTCGGGCGGCCATGGCAGGAGATCGACGGAGGCGGGTTGGTCGCGGCCGGCCGGGTCGACCTGCACGTGGAGATCGACACCGCGGGCCGGCATGCCGATCGGCGTACCGACTTCGCCGATGTCTATGCCTGGGATGCGGCCCGGGACCTGGTGGCCGACCATCCGGCATCCGAGCACCTCCCTACGCCCGAGCAGCAGGTGTCCGACCGGCCGGTCGCGGCCCAACCAGCGCCCGCGGTGCTGGACTCCGGTGAGCTGGCCAGCGCGCTGCGCCGGGCCGCCGACGATCCCGCCGGGCTCACCGATGCCGAGGCGCTCGCGCTGTTCGAAGCGGACGGGCCGGCCCTGGACGCGCTGTGCGCGCTGGCCGACCAGCTGCGCCGGGAAACCGTGGGCGACCAGGTCAGCTATGTGGTGAACCGCAACATCAACTTCACCAATGTCTGCTATACCGGGTGCCGGTTCTGCGCGTTCGCGCAGCGGCGCACCGACGCCGACGCCTACACGCTCTCGCTGAGCCAGGTCGCCGACCGAGCGGCCGAGGCGCGCGAGCTCGGCGCCACCGAGGTGTGCATGCAGGGCGGCATTCACCCGGATCTGCCGGGCACCGCGTACTTCGACCTGGTCCGCGCGGTCAAGGACCGGGTGCCGGACCTGCACGTGCACGCGTTTTCGCCGATGGAGGTCGTGAACGGGTCGGTGCGGACTGGGCTCTCGATCGCCGACTGGCTGACTGAGGCGGTGGCGGCCGGTCTGGGCAGCATCCCGGGCACCGCGGCCGAGATCCTCGACGACGAAGTGCGCTGGGTACTGACCAAGGGCAAGCTGCCGGCCCGGACCTGGGTCGACGTGATCACGACCGCGCACGGGCTGGGCATCCGCAGCAGCTCGACGATGATGTACGGCCACGTCGACCATCCCCGGCACTGGGTAGCGCACCTTCGAGTGCTGGGCCGGATCCAGGACGAGACCGGCGGCTTCACCGAGTTCGTGCCGCTCCCATTCGTGCACCGCAACGCTCCGATCTACCTAGCCGGACTGGCCCGGCCGGGTCCGACGCTGCGGGAGAATCGGACTGTGCACGCCATGGCGAGGCTGCTTCTGCACGGGCGGATCGCCAATATCCA
>DATFRM010000203.1:0-2327 GCA_035263265.1 Actinomycetes bacterium | reverse complement strand
CGCCCGATTTCCGAGCTCGGCCTCGCCACCGATGGCGCTGCGGACGCGCTCGCAATGATCCAGCGCGCGTTCGCCGGCAGCAGCTGGGAGGGCACCATCCCGGTCACGGTGAAATCCGGCGCCATGGTGCTGGCCAGGGTTCGGAGCTCACCGCTGCTCCGCCCCGATCAAACCGTCGGCGGCATCATCATCCAGGCCCACGACACGCTGTACACGCCGGACAGCCAGCTGCGGATGGCGGCCCGGATCGCGGTGCTGTCCAGCGCCGGCAGCCGGCTCGGCGCATCCCTGAATGTGGAGGCCACGCTCGACGCGATTGCCGAGCTGCTCGTGCCCGGATTGGCCGATCACTGCATTGTCGACCTGTACGACGAGGCGAACGTGCTGCGCCGCCAACAGGTAGTGAACGTGCCCGGCTTCGACGACGCCGACGCTTGGATCGAGATCGGCGGCGAGGTCAGCTACCCATCGAGCCACCCTTGCGCCCAGGCGCTGGCCGGCAATCAGCCGGTGCTGATCGACTCCGAGTCGGTTGACATCGATGTGTTCGCCGGCACGTCGAAGATCGCCAAGATCTACCGCCGGCTTGGCATTCGTTCGATCATCGCGGTCCCGTTGGCCGGGCACGTGAACCCGGAGAAGCCGCACGAGACCCGGATGCACGGCGTCATCAGCCTG
The DNA here is from genome assembly GCA_035263265.1 of Actinomycetes bacterium. Lineage (GTDB taxonomy): Bacteria > Actinomycetota > Actinomycetes > JAKEEW01 > JAKEEW01 > DATAFN01. The sequence continues at coordinate 1,649 of DATFRM010000203.1, read as the reverse complement.
CTGACCTCGGTGAGCAAGCGGGAGTACGACGCCGACGACATTGATCTGGCCGAGACGCTGGCCAGGCGGGCCGGGCTGGCACTAGACAACGCGCGGCTATTCACCCGGCAGCGCAACCTGGCGCTGACGCTGCAGCAGCAGCTGCTTCCCGGTGATCTACCCGAGGTCGACGGTCTGCAGCTGGCGGTCCGCTACCGGCCCGCGATGGGAAGTGATGTCGGCGGGGATTTCTACGACGCGCTCGAGCTGCCCGGTGGCCGGGTCGGTCTCATCGTCGGCGACGTACAGGGCCGCGGGCCGCACGCTGCCGCGATCATGGGTCAGCTACGGGCCGTGATCCGGGCGTACGGCGTGCTCGACTTCGAGCCGACTCGGTTGCTCAGCCACCTGGACAAGCTGGTCCCCGAGCTCGACGACGGCTCGCTCGTCACCTGTGTGTACGGGATCTTCGACCCGTTTACCCGGGAGTGCCTGCTGGCCACCGCCGGACACCTGCAACCGCTGCAGCTCGGCCCGAACGGCTGCACGGAGCTCGAACTGCCGGAGAACACCCCACTCGGCGTCGGTGGCCGCAGCTTCACCAGCATCAGGTTCCGCCTCGAGCCCGGACACTCGCTGGTCCTCTACACCGACGGCGTGATCGAGCGGCGGAACCAGGACTTGGACGCTGCGGTCACCCAGGTCAGGCAGGCGCTCGCCGACCGCTTCCACGCCAGCCCCGGTGACATCGCCGACGCCGCGATCAAGGCGGTTCCCGGCCCAGCCGAGGACGACCAGGCACTGCTCGTGGTCAAGTCGGAGCCGCAGTCGCTGGCCTACCATCGGATCACCCTGCCAGCGGTACCGCAGTCGGTCGGGGCGGCCCGCCGGATCACCCGGGAGACCTTCGCTAGCTGGGGTCTGCCGCAGAAGGCCGACCTGGCGGAGCTACTGGTGTCCGAACTGGCCACCAACGCGGTCCGGCATGCCATTCCGCGACCCGAGCCGGAGTACGCGATGCTGTGGCCGGACTTCGTGCCCGGGCCGGTCAACGGGACCCGACGTGACGATCGAGAGCTGGAGCTGACCCTGCGGCGCGGCAGCAGGTCACTGTGGATCGAGGTGCGCGACAGCGATCCGCGGATGCCACGGCCGAAACGGCCGGCCGATACCGACGAGGCCGGCCGCGGCCTGATCGTGGTCGACAGTCTCAGCGCCCGCTGGGGTGCCCGGCAGGTGGCCGACGGCAAAGTGGTCTGGGTCGAGCTCACGCCGGACGTTGCCCTACCCGCGCCCCGCGCCGGACGCTGAGCCTGCGCCGGGCACCGGACGTGGCCTGAGCCGGTACAACGTGCCTAGCGCCGTCGCGCGGCGCGAAGCTGTGGCTGCCGTCCGACTCGCAGGTCCGGCGCGTCGGGCTCGTCGGTCACCAGCCGGACCACCTGATTCGGTAGCCGGCCGACCCCGAAACCGGATTGCAAGCCGAGCCCGTCGGAGCCGCGGCTGATCAGGTAGGTGCTGCGCTGCGCGGCCCCCATGGCCCGCCATACCACCGACTCGGTCCGGCTGATGTGGATCGCCGCGCCGAGTAGGCCGCGCCGCCGCACCAGGTTGGCGACCGCCATGATCTCGTCGCCAAACCGGCCCGGCCCGGCTACCGCAAGCTGGCT
>DATFRM010000202.1:0-2793 GCA_035263265.1 Actinomycetes bacterium | reverse complement strand
CGGACGAGATTCCGGACGGCGAGGATCACGGTGGAATGGTCACGCTGATGACCCTGCACACCGCGAAGGGCCTGGAGTTCCCGGTGGTGTTCCTGACCGGCCTGGAAGACGGGGTGTTCCCGCACATGCGCTCGATGAGCGACATCAAGGAGCTCGAGGAGGAACGGCGGCTGGCCTACGTCGGGATCACCAGGGCACAGCAGCGGCTGTACGTGAGCCGGGCCGTTCTGCGCAGTTCGTGGGGTGCGCCGCAGGCCTACCCGCCCTCCCGTTTCGTGGAGGAGATTCCGGAGGAGTTGGTCGACTGGCAGCGCACCGAGCCCACGCCGGACCGCCGGCTGTGGTCGGCTCCCGCGCTGGCCGCCGCCGCCAGCCGGCCCGGAGCGCGCTCACCCGGCAATCGCGCGGTGGTCGCGCTGGAGGTCGGCGACCGGGTCAGCCACGACACGTTCGGCCTTGGCACCGTGGTCGGCACCCGCGGGCTCGGCGAGAACGCGGCCGCGCAGATCGATTTCGGCTCGGCCGGGATCAAATGGCTAGTGCTGCGCTACGCCCCGGTGGAAAGGCTGTAAGGATCACGGCAGCTCTCGGTCCGCGCGAAACGCGAGCCGGACTGCGTCCAAGCCGTGCGAGTCCAGCCACGACAGCGGGTCCACCGCGGGTCCACCGTGCGGGTGCACTTCGAAGTGCAGATGCGGTCCGGTGGAGTTGCCGGTGCTGCCGACTCGACCGATCCGCTGGCCGGCGACTACCCGGCCATGGGTGATCAGCATCTCGGACAGGTGGCAGTACCAGGTCTCGGTGCCGTCCCGGTGCCGCACCGCGATCCGCCAGCCGTAGGAGCCGGTCCACCCGGCCTCAATGACCTGACCAGCGGCGACCGCGCGGACCGCGGTGCCGACCGGTGCGGCGAAGTCCAGCCCGGCGTGGATTCCGGACCACAGGCCGCCACCAGCGCCGAAGCGCGCGGTGAGCTGGTAGTTGTGGGTCGGTAGCCAGTAGCCCGCGGCCGACGGCGTGCGTTGTCCGGCCCACTTCAACTCGATGAGCTGGGCTCGGGTCTTGGGAGTATGCCGCCGGGTGCGCTCAGCAGGCCTGGCCCGCTCGCCGGATGTAGCGGCCAGGTCAGTCCGGCCACCACCGCGGCCGGCCCGGTCCGGCACGATCCGGACCAAACCAGTCGTCTCGGCCGGTTTGTCGTTGGCTTCGCCGTTCAGGCCGGGCAGCGCGACCGGAGGCCAGGTGCGCGTCGCCATCAGCGACCTGCCCGCGGACGCCGGTGCGGACACGGCGCCGGCGCCGGCCAGTATCAGCGCGGCCGCACCGGCCAGGGTGAGCGGCAGCATGGTGAGTCTGGTTGCCCAGCCGCCGTGCCTGGCGCGTGACCTGACGGAGGGCCGGCGATGCCGGCCCGTCGGATTGGGTGGGGTCACCGTTTTGTGGATCTCCGTCCGCGGTCACTCGACAGGGCAAAACGAGCCGCACTGTAAGCAGGCCGGTGACCGGGTTGGCAAACCGGGGCGGTCGCGAAGTCGGGCCGCTCTCGCCGAATCCACCACGCACCGGCCAATAGAATCGGACTCGGTTCGGCGACCGCTGCCGCGGTCCGAATCACGCTGTTGACCTGCGGTGACATACGCTGTGGGCGCGGTGAATCGGGGCCCGACCGAAAGGCGCACAGCGATGAGTGATGAACGTCACATCCGGATCGTCGTGGCGAAGCCCGGTCTGGACGGGCACGACCGGGGTGCCAAAGTGGTGGCCAGGGCGCTGCGCGACGCCGGCATGGAGGTCATCTACACCGGTCTGCACCAGACGCCGGAGCAGATCGTCGAAACCGCGCTCGCCGAAGATGCGGATGGGATCGGCCTGTCGGTGCTGTCCGGAGCCCACATGACACTGTTCGCCAAGGTCCTCGATCTACTCGAGCAGCGCGATGCCAGGGACATCGTGGTCTTCGGCGGTGGCATCATCCCGGACGCCGACATCCCGCAACTGGAGAAGCTGGGCGTGGCCAAGGTGTTTACCCCGGGAGCCACCACGTCCTCGATCGTGGACTGGGTTCGAGCGAACGTCGCCGCCTAGCAGGCGCCAACCAAGCGCCCATTGCGACAAATCACCCGTTTCGCCGTGGAATCTCGCGGTTTCCCGTTCCGGTGCGGAATGCGGCTGGGTAATGTCCGTCAGTACACGTCGGGATCGCTGTGGGGGGTTGCGGCGTGCTGAGGTTGCGGCGGGAGGAGACGGGTGTTCGACCCGACGTCGTTCGCGTTGAGCGACATGGTCGACTGTGCCGCCATGCTCCGCCGGGAGATGGCCGGTGCGGACAGCTTCGACGACGCGGCCAACCGCGCCGTCAGTAGCCTGCGCCGTTCGTTCATCGACGAGGCGACCGGCCGGCCGGCGTTCGTGCTGGCCCGACTGTTCGTCACCCAGCGCTGGGAGCAGCTGCGCCCCGATCTGCAGGCACACGCGCGCAAGCGGCTCGGCGATGAGCTCGAGCATCCGGACATGCGCTGCCTCGTGTTGCAGGCCAGCGACGGCGATCAGATCAACTGGCGGAAGCCGAGCCGATCCAGGGCACACCGGGTCATCCCGCTGCCGAGCGCGGCCGCGGTCGAGAAGGCGCCGATGCTTGCCGCCTTGCTCCGCGAGCTCGGGCTCAGCCCGAACGCGGTGGTCGGCTCCATGCCGGTTTCGCACGACATGTTCCCGACCACGTTCGGCACCTTCCATGTGCACAATGCCCGCGGCAGCAAGGAGGTGCCCTCGCAGCGGTTCGTCACCAAGCAC
>DATFRM010000201.1:0-2283 GCA_035263265.1 Actinomycetes bacterium | reverse complement strand
CGACGATCGCGTTGCGGCGCAGCAGTACGCCGGCGGCCCCGATGGTGAACAGCAGCGCGGACAGGTATACGTAGTTGGCCGGGTTCATGACACGGGCTCCGTCTCGGTTTCGGTCACCTCGTCCGAGCGGCGTCCGGCCGGCAGCTGTGTGCTGGCGACGGGTGTGACGTCGCCACGGGCGGCCAGCTCGGGCGGCACCGACAGCTCGGAGAGCGTGCCATCGGGCAGCAGGGCCGGGGTCCCCACCGCGTTATGCCGCGCGAACACGCCGGGCGGTGGCAACGGCGTGGGGTAGGCACCGGGCCGGAACCGCTCCTGGGCGAGAACGCGCTGACTGGCCCGCGGCTCGGTGCGCTCCCGGTGAGCCAGCACCATCGCGGCCAGCGCGGCCGTGATGAGCAGCGCGCTGGTCACCTCGAATGCGAAAACGTACTTGGTGAACAGCAGCTCGGCGACCTGTTGGACGTTACTGCCGCTGCCCCGGCCGCTGGCGTTCGTGCCGCCGAGCCCGGCCATGCCGGACAGCCCCGCCCGCCCGATCCCTAGCACCAGCAACAGCCCGAAGCCGAGGCCGGCCAGCACCGCAGCCCATCGCTGGCCCCGGATCGTCTCGATCAGCGAGTCGCTGGAGTCCACCCCGACGATCATCAGCACGAACAGGAACAGCATCATGATCGCGCCCGTGTAGACGACGATCTGCACCACGCCAAAGAACGGCGCGGACTGCATCAGATAAAGGATCGCCAGATCGAGCATGACGAACGCGAGCAGCAGCGCGCTGTGCACCGCCTTCTTCGCCATGATCATTCCGAGCGCGGCGAGCACCGCAAGCGGGGCCAGGATCCAGAAAGCGACGGCTTCCCCAGTCGAGGTCTTGGCTTCGGTGGCGACTGTGACCGCCTGCCATCCGAGCTGGCTCATCAGCTCACCTCCGGATCCCGGCCGGCTCGCGACTCCGCAGCAGGCTCGCCCGATTCGCCCGGCTCGCCCGATTCGCCCGGCTGGCCCGATTCGCCCGGCTGGCCCGGCTCGCCATCCGGCGGATCCGCGTCCGTGTCGCGCACCGGCGGGAACTGCGAGGGATCGGCCTCGGTGACCTTGCCGAAGTAGTAGTCCTCGTCGGTGGTGCCGGGCGCCATCGCATGCGGGGGCGCGGCCATGCCCTCGGTCAGTGGAGCCAGCAGGTCCTGCTTCTCGTAGATCAAGCTTTCCCGGCTGTCGTCGGCCAGCTCGTACTCGTTGGTCATCGTCAGCGCCCGGGTCGGGCATGCCTCGATGCACAGCCCGCAGAGGATGCAACGCAGGTAGTTGATCTGATAGACCCGGCCGTAGCGCTCACCAGGGGAGAACCGCTCCTCGTCGGTGTTGTCCGCACCCTCGACATAGATCGCGTCGGCCGGGCAGGCCCAAGCGCACAGCTCGCAGCCGATGCACTTCTCCAGTCCGTCCGGGTGCCGGTTGAGCTGGTGCCGACCGTGGAACCGCGGGGCGAGCTGCTTCTTCTCCTCCGGGTAGTACTCGGTGTTCTTCTTGCGGAACATCGTCCCGAAGGTCACCCCGAAACCCTTGATCGGGTTGAGGAAGTCAAGCATCGGGGTCCTCCTCCCGCCGTGGCTCGGTCGTCGATCCGTCATCCGCTTCTGGTATCTCGTCGTAGTCCGGCCAGACCCCAGCCACCGCGTCGGTGTCGCCGTCCGCGGTCGTGTCGGTCTCGTAGCCGGCGGTCGCGATGCCGGTGAATGATCTGGACACCTCCGCGCTCCGCTCGGCTACCGCCCGCACCGGCGGCGGCTGCTGACCGGGCAGTGGCGGCACCGGGTACCCGCCGGCATACGGTCGCCCTGCCACTCCGCCGGCGGTCTCGCCGTCGGCCGCTGCTGGCGGCTGGGGCCGGTTGAAGAAGTCCAGCACGAACGACCCGAGCAGCAGCACCAGCACCACGGCGGCCGCACCGAGCAATAGCGGCTGGGTGTCGATGCCTCCGGACCGGCGAACCACGCGGAGCGTCGAGACCAGCATGATCCACACCAGCGAGAGCGGGATGAGCACCTTCCAGCCCAACCGCATGAACTGGTCGTAGCGGAGCCTGGGCAGCGTCCCGCGCAACCAGATGAACACGAACAGCAGCGCGAGGACCTTGCCGAAGAACCAGAGCAGCGGCCACCAGCCCTGATTGGCACCGTCCCAGACCGAGATCGGCCAAGGGGCCCGCCAGCCGCCGAGGAACAAGGTGGTGGCCAGCGCCGAGACGGTGACCATGTTGATGTACTCGGCGAGGTAGAA
>DATFRM010000200.1:0-6419 GCA_035263265.1 Actinomycetes bacterium | reverse complement strand
CTTGACCCGGTCGATCGCCGAGTCCGTCACATCGGTGATCAACACCTGAGCGCCGTCTTCGATCAGGTGCCCGACGAGATGATGACCGACCTTGCCCACCCCGGCCACGCCCACCCGCCGGCCGTGCAGGCTCGGATCGCCCCAGACCGACTCCGCGGCCGCGCGCATGCCCTGGAAGACGCCATACGCGGTCAAAATCGACGAGTCGCCAGCCCCGCCGTGCTCGAGCGAGCGGCCAGTGACGAACTCACATTCCCGTCCGACGATGTCCATGTCCCAGGAGTAGGTGCCCACGTCGCAAGCCGTGATGTAGCGCCCGGCCAGCGACTGGACGAACCGCCCATACGCCCGGAGCAGGCCCTCCGACTTGTCCTTTGCCGGGTCGCCGATGATGACGGCCTTGCCGCCGCCGAGATCCAAGCCGGCCATTGCGGCCTTGTAGGCCATGCTTCTGGACAGGTTCAGCACATCTGAGAGTGCCGCTTCTTCGCTCGGGTACGGATAAAACCGGGTGCCACCAAGCGCGGGCCCGAGCACGGTGGAATAGATGGCAATGATCGCCCTAAGTCCGGTCCCGGGATCGGCGCAGAAAACTACCTGCTCGTGACCGCTATTGCGGCCAAATACCCCACTTCCAGTGGAATCTGTCACGGTAGTGACTCCATCGGTGCGGCCCGCGACTTGTGGTGCGGGCGTTCAAGGCAACCATAGGCCCGAGGAGCGGTGTCGACCTCGACGGTCCGGTGATCCGACGCGGATGCGACGGATAGGCACCCAATGTAGGAAGATTCGATATGTGAGGACGTCTGTGATCACGCCGTACACCTCCTATCTGCGGGTGTACGAGCCGGTACAGGCGTTCCCGGAACCGGACCGGGCGGGATGGCGGCGGTACGTCAGCTCCGGCGCGACGCTGGACCGCATCGCCGGATCGCAGGCCGAGCACCAGCAGGCGCTCGCGGGCCTACTGGCAACCCCGCCGTTGCTCGTTCCGGCGCACGAGAGCACCGACGCGTACGGCCTGATCGTGGACGGCTCGGTGCTGCTCTGTCCGGTGCAGACCCGGCTGCGCTGCTGGACCGCGATCGCAGAGATCCGCGATGAGCTGTCGTGGCCGATCACGGACGCCATGGTGCCGCCGGTGGTGATCGAGCAGGCTGAGGCCGATTACGAGCGCTGGCGTGGCGACAATCCGGACGAGCAACCGCACATCCTGACGAATACCTGGTTCGTTCCGATGCGCTGGTTCGTGCCATTTACCCAGGACGAGCGCACCATCGAGCTGGGCGCGGACGGCCAGCCGCGCACACTGTACTTCCGCACCCCGATGGTGGAAGCCCGGCGCCGGGTCGCTCGAGCCCTGCGCGTCCTGGATCGGACGGTGGCGGACGGTCCCGTGATCAAGGGCGTGATCGATCTGGGCCAGTGGCTGGAGAGCTTCCACCCGCATTCCTGGCTCGAGCTCGACTACGGCGGGCTGGTTCACCTGCTGGACGACGACTCGATGGCCGACGACCGGTCGGCGGCCGATGTCGCCGAGGCGCTCGCCGCGCTGGCTGCGCAGGATGCCCGGGCCGCGGCGGCGTCGTACACCCGCCTGATGGAACGGTGGCGGGCGGTCCAAGCGCTCGAGCGCGCAAGCTGAGCCCAATTCGACACGCTGCGCTGTGCGCTCGCTACAGATAGTTAAACTTAGTGCCCTGCCGAATGCGGATTTGCGGGTTTCGCGAGCCGCCCGACCGCGACCTATTGGATCGCCGCCATCGAGCGATTGGCTCAGGTGATCCCGGCAAAGCGAGTGACGCTCGTAGTCACCCGTTCGTTTATAAGATGGCCCGGTCGGACCATTTCGGACATCCGGGCACAACAGGCAGGATTCATCTTGTCGAGCCAGCTTTCTGGTTCGGTGCCTGGGAGGAGGCCGTAGATGACAGCACGCACGCCCGACGCTGAGCCGTTGCTCACGCCGGCGGAGGTCGCCACGATGTTCCGTGTCGACCCGAAGACCGTCACTCGGTGGGCAAAGGCCGGAAAGCTGACGTCTATCCGGACGCTTGGGGGTCACCGTCGTTACCGCGAGGCCGAAGTCCGTGCTCTGCTGCAGGGGATCCCTGGTCAGCAGCAGCGTGGTCCGGAGTGACCTGAGCGCGTAGATGCGCGGATGTCGAGACCGCGCCCGACCTCGGCTGAGGCGGGCGCGGCGACGCCTCCGGACCGGGCAACGTCCGTAACGTGGGGGCATGTCCGAAGACGTGCCGGTCGGAGGCTACGATCCCGATCTTGGTGCGGGCGCGGTAGGGGTCGAGCCGCACCCGCGACCATGGCCGGTTGATCCGCGGCTGGATCCTGAACTGCTCGCGGCCGGCGACCGGCGCAATGTTGTGGATCGGTATCGCTACTGGCGGCTCGACGCGATCGTGGCCGACCTGGACACTCGCCGGCACGACTTCCACGTCGCGATCGAGAACTGGAAGCACGACCTCAACATCGGCAGCGTGATCCGCACCGCGAACGCGTTCCTGGCCCGCGAGGTGCACATCGTGGGGCGGCGCAAGTGGAACCGGCGCGGCGCCATGGTGACCGACCGCTACCAGCACATTCGGCACCACCCGAGGATCGCCGACCTGGCCGCCTGGGCCGCGGCCGGCGAGTTGCCGCTGGTCGGCATCGACAACCTGCCCGGCTCGGTCCCGCTCGAGACGACCGCGCTGCCGCGCCGATGCGTGCTGCTGTTCGGGCAGGAGGGCACCGGGCTGTCGGAGCCGGCCCGGGCGGCGGCGACGATGGTGTGCTCGATCGCGCAGTTCGGCTCGACCCGGTCGATCAATGCCGGCGCGGCGGCCGCGATCGCCATGCACACATGGATCGAGCAGCACGTATTCGACCGGCAGGGATAACGATTCGCTACGGATTCCGTCGCCTCACCCTTCGACAGCGACGAATACAGCGCTACGCTCCGCTGCCAAGACCGGTGTATGCGGAGGTAGGTAGGTGGGCGAGCCCGCGATCCGGCTGGTTGACCTGCGCAAGGATTTCGGGTCGGGCGATCAGCGGGTGACCGCCGTCGACGGCATCGACCTGGACATCGCCGACGGCGAGTTCACCACGCTGCTCGGACCGTCCGGCTCCGGGAAGACCACCGTGCTTCGCATGATCGCCGGGTTTGAGCGGCCGAGCTCCGGCCGGGTGCTGCTCGGGGGCCAGGACGCCACCACCAAGGCGCCGTTCGAGCGGGACGTGAACACCGTGTTCCAGGACTATGCGCTGTTCCCGCATATGAGCGTGGCCCAGAACGTGGACTACGGGCTGCGGGTGAAGAAGGTGCCCGCGTTACAGCGCCGGGAGCGGGTCGCCGCCGCGCTGGGCACGGTGCGGCTGGAGAGCTTCGGCGGCCGCCGGCCCAACCAGCTCTCCGGCGGCCAGCGGCAGCGGGTGGCGCTGGCCAGGGCGCTAGTGAACCGGCCGAAGGTGCTGCTGCTGGACGAGCCGCTCGGCGCGCTCGACCGCAAGCTGCGCGAGCAGATGCAGGTGGAGCTGAAAGGGATCCAGCGCGAGGTCGGGATCACGTTCATGTTCGTGACGCACGACCAGGACGAGGCGCTGACCATGTCGGACCGGATCGTGATCTTCAACCATGGCCGCATCGAGCAGGTCGGCACGCCGAGCGAGATCTACGAGCAGCCGGCCACCGAGTTCGTCGCCGGCTTCGTCGGCACCTCGAACCTGCTGCGGGGAACTGCCGCGATCCAGGTGCTCGGCCAGCCAGGGATCTGGAGCATCCGCCCGGAGAAGATCCGGCTGGTGCCGAATGGCGCACAGCGCGGACCCGACGGCGCCCGCCGGGCCGCGCTCGTCGCCGGCGAAGTCTCCGCACCCGGGGTGGTACGGGAGGCTGTGTACACCGGCTCGGCCAGCCGGATCGTCGTCACGCTCGACGCCGGCGGCGAGCTCGTGATCATGCGGCCCAACGTCAACACGTCTGCACGGGAGGCGGTGGAGCTGCGCGGTCAGCGCGTGCTGCTGGCCTGGCGGCGGGATCAGGTCTACCGCGTGGCCGATGCCGACGCGGACTAACGGAACAACCGGTACATAGGAGGCAAGATGCGAGCGTTGCGTACGGCCAAGGTCGCTGCGGCGCTCGCCGCGTTCGTGCTGGTCGGCGCCGCTTGCGGCGACGACGGTGGCGGCACGACCGCGGCGGGGGGCAAGTTCATTCCGCCGGATCTTCCGGCGCTGAGCTCCCTGGGACCAGGCGAAGGTCAGGTCAACCTGGTGGCATGGGCCGGCTACGTCGAGGACGGCAGTAACGACCCGGCAGTCGACTGGGTGAGCGACTTCGAACAGGAGACCGGCTGCAAGGTCAACGTCCAGATCGGCAACACCTCGGACGAGATGGTGCAGCTGATCAAGTCGGGTCAGTACGACGCAGTGTCGGCCTCCGGCGATGCGTCGCTGCGGCTGATCGCGGCCGGAGATGTGGAACCGATCAACACCTCGCTCATCCCCAACTACAAGGACGTGTTCGCCGGCCTGAAAGATCAGCCGTGGAACACGGTCAACGGGAAGAACTACGGCGTCCCGCACGGCCGCGGGGCCAATCTGCTGATGTGGCGCACCGACCAGGTGACCCCGTCGCCGGACTCGTGGGGCGTGGTGTTCGATCCCAACTCCCCGTACAAGGGCAAGGTCACCGCGTACGACTCGCCGATTTACATCGCCGACGCCGCGCTCTACCTGATGACCACCAAGCCGGAACTCGGCATCACCGACCCGTACGCGCTGGACGACACCCAGTTCAACGCCGCAATCGACCTGCTGCGGCAGCAGAAGGCGCTGGTCGGCGAGTACTGGAGCGACTACCTCAAGGAAGTCCAGGCGTTCAAGAGCGGTGACACGGTGGTCGGCACGACCTGGCAGGTCATCGCGAACGTGGCCCAGGGCGAGGGCGCCAAGGTCGAGGTCACGCTGCCCAAGGAGGGCGCGACCGGCTGGTCGGACACCTGGATGGTCGCCACCAAGGCGAAGAACAAGAACTGCGCCTACATGTGGCTGAACCACATCATCTCCCCGAAGGCGAACGCGGCGGTCGCCGAGTACTTCGGAGAGGCCCCGAGCAACAAGCTGGCCTGCGCCGAGACTGCCGACCCGAACCACTGCGCGACGTTCCACGCCGAGGACGAGGAGTACTTCTCCCACGTCCACTACTGGACGACGCCGATCGAGCAGTGCCTCGACGGGCGAACCAACGTCAAGTGCAAGAACTACGCGGAATGGACGCAGGCCTGGACCTCGCTACGAAACGCCTAGTCATTCAGAGGGCAGGACTGTGAGTAGCAGCTGAGGCACGACCGTGGCCGACGCATGAGCACGACCGAGGTAGTCGAACCTGGCGTGGCGGTCCCACCGCCGTCGCGCCGGGTCTCGGGATTTTTCCATCGACACCCACGGCTGCAGCTCGCCGGGCTGCTGTCGGCGCCGATGCTCTGGTTGGTGGTGGCCTATCTCGGCGCCCTGGCCGCGATGTTCGTCACCGCACTGTGGACCACCAACCCGTTCACCAACGACGTGGTGCGGGTGCTGAACTGGGACAACTTCCGGCAGCTGGTAACCGATCCGGCGTATCCGCGAGTGGCGTTGCGCAGCGTCACGGTGGCCGCGCTGGTCACGATCACCTGTGCGGTGATCGCGTTGCCGATGGGGTTCTTCATGGCCCAGGTGGTCCGGCCGAGATGGCGCGGTGTACTGGTGGTCGCCGTGCTGACCCCGCTGTGGGCGTCCTACCTGGTCAAGGTGTACGCGTGGCGGGTCATCCTGCAGTCCGACGGGGTGCTCGACTCGGTGCTCGGCCCCCTCGGGCTGTCCAGCCCCGGCTTCGGGTTGTCCGCGATCGTGATCGTGCTGACCTACCTGTGGCTGCCGTACATGATCCTGCCCGTGTACGCCGGGTTCGAGCGGATGCCGGCGTCGTACGTGGAGGCATCCGCCGACCTCGGTGCCCGGCCGGTGCGAACGTTCCGGTCGGTGATGCTGCCGGTGGTGTTCCCGGCGCTGGTCGCCGGATCGATCTTCACGTTCTCGCTCAGCCTGGGCGACTACATCACCGCTCAGATCGTCGGTGGGCAAACCCAGCTGATCGGGAACGTGGTGTACACGAACATCGTGCTGAACCGGCCGTTCGCCGCAGCGGTGGCCACCGTGCCGGTCGCGGTGATGGTGATCTATCTGATGGCGGTGCGCCGGACCGGCGCGCTGGACAACCTCTGACTGCGGGCCGCCGATGACGCTGACCAGAACGACGAAGATCCTGCTGGGGCTGTTCAGCGCGCTCGGCCTGGCGGTGATCTACGTCCCGCTGATCGTGGTCGTGGTCAACTCGTTCAACGCCGACCGGACGTTCGGCTGGCCGCCACCGGGCTTCA
>DATFRM010000199.1:0-3972 GCA_035263265.1 Actinomycetes bacterium | reverse complement strand
GTAGCCGTTGAACGACAGCGAGCGGCGCAACGACTCGCGCACCGCTTGGTCGTCGTCCACTACGAGCACTCGCACGCACTAAGTGTGCAGGTTCAAGCTAAGCGGATCCTGAGAGACCAGCCCCGATCTTGCCGATCAGGTCGCCACGACTAGCTCACCAGAACGATGATCAAGACGACGAGGATGACGAGCACGATGATCGCCGGGATCAGTCGCTTGAGAATGCTCGGTCCGGCCGAGGCCAGGAGGTTGACCGGCTGGGCCTCGGGCGCATCGATCCTGCGAACCGCCGACGGCGCAGCCGGCTCGGTCTGGGCCGGCACGGTCGGTGCTGACTCCGCTACACCCGATTCCGCCGCGGCATAGCTCGCCGCCGCCGCGGATGGTCCGGCCTCGGTAGCAGGCGCCGTCGCAGCCGGAGGCGTGGTGTCGGCGGGAGGCGCCATGTCCGTCGTCGGCGCCGCGGCAGCGCCGGCCGATGCGGTCTCCGTAGGAGCCGCGGTTTCGCCAGTGAATGTAGCCTCGGTGGGAGCCGCGGCGGCCGGCGCGCCGCCGACCTCCTCGGCGAGCACGGTTTCCTCCAGACACTGCACGAACTGGCCGAGCAGCTTCGTGCTGATCTCGCTGATCGTGCCGCGGCCGAACTGCGCGATCCGCCCCGAAAGGGTGACGTCGGCGACCACGTTCACCGCGGTCCGGTCACCGTCCGGGTTGAGCTGCGCGGTGATCAACGCCGAGGCCAGGCCCTTACCGCCGGCTTCCTTGCCGCGAGCCTCGATCACCGCCCGGTGTGCGTCGGTGTCCAGTTCCTTGAACCGTGCCTCACCACGGAACTGCGCCAGGATCGGTCCGACCTTGACCTTGACCGTGCCGCGGTACGTGTCGCCCTCTACCTCGGTCAACTGCGCGCCCGGCATGCACGGCGCGATCCGCTCCAGATCGGTGAGCACGTTCCACGCCGTATCGATTGGTTGCGGTACCACGAAGTCGTGAACGATCTGCATATCAGCCTCCTGCCAGATATCGATCTGGGTCGGCCGCAAACGCGTCCCGGCAACCCGGGCCACAGAAATACCACTGCCGGCCGCCATGCTCCAGCGTGAGCGCGTCCAGCACGACCGCCACCGTCATCCCGCACACCGGGTCGAGCGCCTCGGCCGGCGCAGCGTCGGCCGCGGGCTGCGAGCCGGCGGCCATCGTGACCCGAGGCCGGGTAGCAACGATCTCGGCCAATACCGATAGCGCGATCTCCGGAGCGGACCGGGCACCGATGTCCAGCCCGGCCGGGGTTCGCACCCGAGCGGAGTCCGACGCGCTTAGCCCGAGTCCGGCGAGCACCGCGGCGCCGCGGCGCCTGCTCGCGATCAGGCCGATGTACGGAACGCCCGCGCGAACCGCCGCTTCCAGCAACGCCTCCTCGTCCCGGCCATGCGAGGCAACGACCACCGCGGCGGTATCGGCCGGGACCGTCATTGGATCGGCGGCTACCCGCATCTCGTACCCGAGCGCCGCGCCGACCGTGACCAGCGCGCGGGCGACCGGCGCGTCGCCGAGCACGTAGACCAGCAGCGGCGGCACCATGGCCTCCAGGAAGATCTCCAGGGTGCCGCCGGACAGGCACGGGTTGCCGACCGTGACTTGGCCCTCGACCGGTTCCGCCGCGGCCGCGTCGGCGGGGTCCGGGGTGATCCGCAGCAGCAGCGCCCGTTCCGACTCGGCCCGATCGGTATCGAGCAGGCGCAGCGCGTGCAGCCGAACCGTGGACTCCGCGCATGCGCCGCCCACGAAGCCCTCGATGCGGCCGTCCGGTAGGACCAGGGCGCGGTCACCCGGCTTGGCCGAGGTGGGGCGCTCCGCCCGTACCACCGTCGCCGAAACGAACGGAGTACGGCCGGAACGCAACCCTTCCTCGGCCTCGCGCAGGTCAATCGGTGCGGACACCACCTACTACCTCAACCGATGGCCAGGTCGGTGCGCAACGGGTGGCCCTGCATCGCCGACCACACAGCAGCCGGGGTAAGCGGCATGTCGGCGTGCCTGACCCCATACGGACGCAATGCGTCCATGACGGCGTTGACGATCGCCGCCGGGGAACCGACGGTGGCGGATTCGCCGACCCCCTTCGCCCCGATCGGGTGGTGCGGCGATGGGGTGACCGTCTCACCGAGCTCCCAGGACGGGCACTCCAGCGAGGTCGGCAGCAGGTAGTCCATGAACGACGCGCCCAGATGGTTGCCGTCCTCGTCGAACGCCATCACCTGCATCAGTGCCATCCCGACCCCGTCGGCCAGACCACCGTGCACCTGACCCTCGACGATCATCGGGTTGATCCGGACCCCGCAGTCGTCCACGGCGATGAACCGGCGAACCTTGACCTGACCGGTGCCCGGGTCGACGTCGACGACGCAGATGTACGCGCCGAACGGGAACGTCAGGTTCGGCGGGTTGTAGACGGTGGTCGCGTCCAGGTGACCCTCGACGCCCTCGGGCAGTTCGAGGCTCGAGTGCGCGGCCAGCGCGATCTCCTGGATCGTCTTGCTCTGCGCCGGATCGCCGCGAACTCCCCAGCGGCCCTTCGTCCACTCCAGGTCGTCCGGATCCACCTCGAGCATGGCCGAGGCGACCAGCCGGGCGCGCTCCCGCACTTTGCGGGCGACCACGGCGGTGGCCGCACCGGACACCGGCGTCGAGCGGGACCCGTAGGTACCCAGGCCGAACGGCGTCTGGTCGGTGTCCCCGTGCACGACCTCGATGTCCTCCGGCGAGATGCCCAGCTCCTCGGCGACGATCTGGGCGTAGGTGGTCTCGTGCCCCTGTCCCTGGGTCTGCACCGAGATGCGCAGCACCGCCTTGCCGGTCGGATGCACCCGAAGCTCGGCACCGTCGGCCATGCCAAGCCCGAGGATGTCCATGTGGTTGCGCGGGCCGGCGCCGACCGCCTCGGTGAAGAAGCTGACCCCAATGCCCATCAGCTCCCCGCGCTCGCGCTTGACCTCCTGCTCCCGGCGCAGGTCCTCGTACCCCGCGATGTCCATCGCCAGCCGCAACGCCCGCGGGTAGTCCCCGGAGTCGTACTCCCACCCGGTCGGGCAGGTGTAGGGGAACTGGTCCGGACGGAGCAGGTTGCGCATCCGGATCTCGGCCGGATCCAGGTCCAGCTCGTGCGCGAGCACGTCGACCATGCGCTCGACCAGGTAGACGGCCTCGGTGATCCGGAACGAGCAGGCGTAGGCCACCCCGCCCGGTGCCTTGTTCGTGTAGACGCCGGTGACTTCGCAGTGCGCGGCCTCCAGGTCGTAGGAGCCGGTGAATACGTGGAAGAACCCGGCCGGGAACTTGCTCGGCTGCGCGGTCCCGTTGAACGCGCCGTGATCGGCGATCACCTTGACCCGCAGCCCGCGAATCTTGCCGTCCCGGCTCGCCGCGATCTCCCCGTGCATGTGGTAGTCACGGGCGAACCCGGTGCTCATCAGGTTCTCCGAGCGGTCCTCCATCCATTTCACCGGGTGCCCGGACACTATCGAGCCGACGATCGCGCACACGTACCCGGGATAGATGGGGACCTTGTTGCCGAACCCGCCGCCGATGTCCGGCGAGATGACCCGGATCTTGTGTTCCGGCAGCCCGGCCACAAGCGCGTACACGGTGCGATGCGCGTGCGGCGCCTGGCTAGTGGTCCACAGCGTGAGCTTGCCGGTCACCTTGTCGAAGTCGGCGACCGCGCCGCAGGTCTCCAACGGCGCCGGGTGCGAGCGCGGATACAGGATGTCCTCGACTGCCACGACCTCGGCGCTGGCGAACACCTCATCGGTGCGGTCCTTGTCGCCGGCCTGCCAGTCGAAGATGTGATTGTCGGTCTTGCCCTCCTTGTCGTCGCGGATAACCGGCGCGTCCGGGTCGAGCGCCCGCCGGCCGTCCGCGACCACCGGCAGCGGTTCGTAGTCGACCTCGATGAGCTCGAGCGCGTCCCGG
>DATFRM010000198.1:0-5087 GCA_035263265.1 Actinomycetes bacterium | reverse complement strand
GCTGTTCCTCATGCTCACCTCGCGGGCACGCGAGGCGCTCACCGGGATCTCCACGGTGATCGTGGACGAGGTGCACGCGGTAGCCGGTACCAAGCGGGGAGCCCACCTCGCCTTGAGCCTGGAGCGGTTGGATGCGCTGGTCAGCGACACCGCTCCGACCCAGCGGATCGGGCTGTCCGCCACGGTCCGGCCGACCGAGGAGGTGGCCAGGTTCCTCGGCGGCCGCCGTCCGGTTTCCGTGATCCAGCCGCCGGCCGCCAAGACCATCGAGCTCGACGTCGTGGTCCCCGTCCCCGACCTGTCCGAGGTCGGCGGCGGACCAAGCGGGCCGAGCGGGCCGACGGGACCGGCCGGCTCGGCCGGCCTGGGCGATGCACCGGATGAGCTGGGCAACGCATCGCCGTCCATCTGGCCGCACGTGGAGGAGCGCATCGTCGATCTGGTAACTGCGCACCGGTCCACGATCGTGTTCGCCAACTCGCGACGGCTGGCCGAGCGGCTCACCGCCCGGCTGAACGAGATCGCGTACGAGCGGGCCGCCGACGCCGAGACCGAACAACCGCCGCTCGCTCCGGCCGGGACGCCAACCGCGGAGATCATGGCGCAAGCCGGCGCCACTCGCGGTGCGCCTACTGTGCTTGCCCGGGCCCATCACGGCTCGGTCTCCAAAGAGCAGCGTTCGATCATCGAGGAGGAGCTGAAGGCCGGGCGGCTTCCGGCGGTGGTGGCGACCAGCTCACTCGAGCTCGGGATCGACATGGGCGCGGTCGACCTGGTTGTGCAGGTCGAGTCGCCGCCATCGGTCGCCAGTGGACTGCAGCGGGTCGGTCGGGCCGGGCACCAGGTCGGCGCGGTGTCCAAGGGCATCGTGTTCCCGAAGTACCGCGGCGATCTCGTGCAGACCGCGGTCGTGGCCGAACGCATGGTGGCCGGCCAGATCGAAGCGCTGCGGATCCCCCGCAACCCGCTGGACGTGCTGGCCCAGCACCTCGTCTCGGCAACCGCCATGGACGAGTGGGACGTCGACGAGCTGTACGAGCTGACCCGCCGGGCCGCGCCGTTCGCCCAGCTCCCCCGCAGCGCCTACGAAGCCGTGCTGGACATGCTCGCCGGGCGCTACCCATCCGACGAGTTCGCCGAGCTGCGACCGCGCATCGTCTGGGACCGGGTGGCCGGTGTCATCCGTGGCCGGCCCGGTGGGCAGCGGCTCGCGGTCACCAGCGGCGGGACCATCCCCGACCGCGGGCTGTTCGGGGTGTTCCTGGTCGGTGAGAAGGCCTCCCGGGTGGGCGAGCTCGACGAGGAGATGGTGTACGAGTCCCGGGTGGGCGACGTGTTCACGCTCGGCACCTCCAGCTGGCGGATCGAGGACATCACCCACGATCGGGTGGTGGTCTCGCCGGCGCCCGGCCTGCCGGGGAAGCTGCCGTTCTGGAAGGGCGACGCGCTCGGCCGGCCGGTCGAGCTCGGTCATGCGGTCGGTGCGTTCGTCCGGGAGTTGTCCACGCTCGACGAGAAGACCGCGCGCGCCCGGGTGGCCGCGTCCGGACTCGACGAATGGGCGGTGGACAACCTGCTCGCCTACCTCGCCGAGCAGCGCCAGGCCACCGGGCACGTGCCCACCGACCGGACCATCGTGGTCGAACGGTTCCGGGACGAGCTCGGCGACTGGCGGGTCGCCGTGCATTCACCGTTCGGCGCCCAAGTGCACGCACCGTGGGCGTTGGCTATGGCCGCCCGGCTCAGGGATCGCTACGGCGTCGACGTGCAGGCCATGCACGCGGACGACGGCATCGTGCTGCGGCTTCCCGACACCGATGCGGCGCTGCTGGACAGTGGATCAAGTGCGGGCCCACCGGCCGACCTGGCCCTGTTCGACCCGGACGAGATCGAGCAGCTGGTAACCGCCGAAGTCGGTGGCTCGGCACTGTTCGCCGCTCGGTTCCGAGAGTGTGCGGCGCGGGCATTGCTGCTGCCCCGTCGCGATCCGAATCGGCGTACCCCGCTCTGGCAGCAGCGCCAGCGGTCCGCCCATCTGCTGTCCGTCGCCAGCCGGTACGGCTCGTTCCCGGTCGTCCTGGAGACGATGCGCGAGTGTCTGCAGGACGTGTTCGACGTCCCGGGTCTGATCGGGCTGATGCGCGACCTACGCTCGCGAGCGGTGCGGATGGTCGAGGTCGAGACTCCTACGCCGTCCCCATTCGCTCGTTCCCTGCTGTTCGGATATGTGGCGGCGTTCCTCTACGAGAGCGACGCCCCGCTGGTGGAGCGGCGCGCGGCCGCACTGACGCTCGACGCCACCCTGCTCGCCGAGCTGCTCGGCCAGGCCGAGCTCCGCGAGCTGCTCGATCCGGCCGCGATCGACCAGGTAGAAGCGGAGCTGCAGCGGCTGGATCCGGCCCGGGCGGTACGTGATCTGGAGGGCACCGCAGACCTGCTCCAAATGCTCGGCCCACTGACGACGGCGGAGGCGCAGGCTCGAGGTGCCCAGCCGGACTGGCTGGTGGAGTTGGAGTCTGCTCGCCGGGTCATCCGGGTCCGCCTCGCCGGAGCGGAGCACTGGGCCGCGATCGAAGACGCCGGCCGACTCCGAGACGCGCTCGGTGTCCCGCTGCCCGTAGGCGTGCCAGAGGCGTTCCTCGAACCGTTGCGCGATCCACTCGGTGACCTCGTTGCCCGGTTCGCGCGCACGCACGGACCGTTCCATGCCGGCGATGTGGCAAGCCGGCTCGGGCTCGGCGTCGCGGTGGTCAACGATGCCCTGCACCGACTTGTCGCTGACGGTCGGGTGGTGGAGGGCGCGTTCCGGCCTGGCGGCAGCGGCACCGAGTGGTGCGACGCCTCGGTACTGCGCCGGATCCGGCGGCTGTCGATCGCCGCGCTGCGTAAGGAGGCCGAGCCGGTCCCGCCGGTGAGCCTGGCCCGGTTCCTCCCGGCCTGGCAGCACGTTGGGTCCACGGCCGGCGGAAATGCCCTACGCGGGGTGGATGGCCTGCTCCGCGCCATCGAACAGCTGCAGGGCGCTCCGCTGCCTGCCTCCGCGCTGGAGTCGCTGATCCTTCCGGCCCGGGTCGCCGACTACTCCCCGACGATGCTGGACGAGCTGTCCGCCGGCGGGGAGGTGCTCTGGTCAGGCCGGGGCGTGCTGCCCGGCAAGGACGGCTGGATCTCGCTGTACCCGACGGACGCCGCACCCCTGCTACTCGCCGCACCCGATCCGGCGGCAGAGCTCACACCGCTACACCAGCAGGTACTGGACGCACTGAGCGACGGGCACGCGCTGTTCTTCCGAGCGCTCGCCGACCGGGTCGGCTCCCTGGACGATCAGGCGCTGGCCGCGGCGATGTGGGAGCTGGTCTGGGCCGGGCACATCAGCAATGACACGCTCGCCCCGATCCGAGCGCTGCTGGGCGCCGGTCGTGGCACACATCGGTCGCGGCCGACCACGCCGCGATCGAGGTACGGGCGGACCGGCCGCGCAGCAGCGACATCGGGATTCGCTGGAGCAGTGGGTGCGGGGAGGGCGCCTGGCCGGGCCGGAGCACTTGGCCGGCCGGCACTGCCGTTCCGTGGCGGGCCACCGACGATGGCCGGACGCTGGTGGCTGGTACCGGGGCTTGACGCCGACCCGACCCGCCGGGCGCACGCGCTGGCCGAGACCCTGCTCGACCGGCACGGCGTCCTGACCAGGGGCGCGGTGGTGGGTGAACGGCCGGCCGGCGGGTTCGCGCCGGTGTACAAGGTGTTGCGAGCGTTCGAGGATGCCGGCCGAGCACGACGCGGCTACTTCGTCGAAGGGCTCGGCGCCGCGCAGTTCGCATTGCCCGGCGCGGTCGACCGGCTGCGCGCTCTGGTGGAGCCGCGCGCCGACGGATCCCGCGCGCTGGTGCTGGCGGCAACCGATCCGGCCAGCCCGTACGGTTCCGCCCTGCCCTGGCCGGACCGCCCCGACGAGGTGGCCAGCGGGCACAAACCAGGTCGTAAGGCCGGCGCGATCGTTGTGCTCGTCGACGGCGAGCTAGTCGTGTACGTCGAGCGCGGCGGGCGCACGTTGCTCACCTGGAGCGAGGAGCTTGACGTGCTGCAACCGGCGGTGGACGCGCTCGCGCTCGCTGTCCGGGATGGTGCGCTCGGCAAGCTCACCGTCGAGCGGGCCGACGGCACCGGCGTGCTCACCTCGCCGCTCGGCCGGGTGCTCGAGGCGGCCGGGTTCCATGCCACTCCGCGGGGTTTGCGACTGCGCGGGTGACCAGGCAGCGGGCGCCCGGGCTGGGCGTGGCGCTAGAGGCAGGATGCGAGCTAGTGGCCGCGCGGCGAGCGGCTAGCGGCCCGGCGAGCAGCGTTAGCCGGCCTCGCTCCGGCGGCGGACCGGCACTGGGCCGCGCACGGGCAGGACAAGCGGCCGACCGTGATCGACGACGACCCGCATCCGGGCACCGTAGTAGCGCTCGATCGCGTCCTCGGTGAGGACTTCGGCCGGCGAACCGTCGGCAACCACCTCGCCCGCGCTGAGGAGTACCAGCCGATCCGCGTACTGGCCGGCCAGGGTCAGGTCGTGCAGCGTGGTCAGCACGGTCAATCCGGACTCGTGCCGCAGCGCGTCGATGAGCTCGAGCACATCCTGCTGCGCTCCGATGTCGAGCGCGGTGGTCGGCTCGTCCAGCAGTACGATCGGCGCCGCCTGAGCCAACGCGCGGGCGATCAGCACGCGTTGCCGTTCGCCGCCAGAGAGCGTGGCCAGAGTCCGGTCGGCGAAGCGCAGCACGTCGAGCCGCTCCAGCGCGGCATGCGCGACCGAGCGGTCGGCGCTGCGGTCACTGCCGAGTGGCCGCAGATGTGGCGTGCGCCCGAGCAGTACGTAGTCGGCCGCGGTCACGCCCGGCGGCACGACCGGTGCCTGCGGCACGTACGCGATCTGGCGGGCCCGATCCCGCCGGGTCAACTCGCTGGTCGGGCGGCCACCCAGCGCGACCGAGCCCGACACGGGGGCCAGCAGTCCGGTCAGCACCCGGCACAGTGTCGACTTGCCGGCCCCGTTCGGTCCGATCACCGCTAGCCACTCCCCGGGGGCGGCCGAGATCGATACC
>DATFRM010000197.1:0-11144 GCA_035263265.1 Actinomycetes bacterium | reverse complement strand
ACGCCAAACGCGCACTGCTCGGCCGCGAGGTGCTGCCCGAGCACGTCGCGAACGCGGTCTTCGTACTGACCGCGGGCGAGCTGTCGCATACGACCGGGCTGCTCATCCCGGTGGACGCCGGCGTGGCCGCGGCGTTCTTGCGATGAGCGGGCGCGACCCCGCGGTGACCGTGGCCGCGGTCGATCTCGGTGCGGCCAGCGGGCGGGTCGTCAGGGCCAGGGTCGGGCCGGGAACGCTCGAGCTCGAGGAGGTCGGGCGGTTCGACAACGTCCCGGTCCGGGTCGGCGGCACGCTGCACTGGGATGCACTGCGCATCTACCGCGGGGTGCTGGACGGGCTGCGTGCGGCCGGACCGGTGGACTCGATCGGCGTCGACTCCTGGGGCGTCGACTACGGGCTACTGGACGCGGACGGGCGGCTGGTCGGGAACCCGGTGCATTACCGGGACCGGCGGACCGATGGGATACCGGAGCACGTCGTGGCCAAGGTGCCGGCGTCCGAGCTGTACGCGATAACCGGGTTGCAGCAGCAGCCGTTCAACACGCTGTTCCAGCTGGTCGCGGCCCGGGAGAGCGCCGCGTTCGTGGCCGCCGAGACCTTGCTGTTGATCCCGGACCTG
Organism: Actinomycetes bacterium; assembly: GCA_035263265.1. Lineage (GTDB taxonomy): Bacteria > Actinomycetota > Actinomycetes > JAKEEW01 > JAKEEW01 > DATAFN01. The sequence goes on along the minus strand of DATFRM010000197.1, from coordinate 10,525 downwards.
ATGACCTACTGGCTGGCCGGGGTCGTCGGCGCCGAGCGCACCAACGCGTCGACCACCCAGCTGCTCGATGCGCGCACCGGCAATTGGGCGCGCGATCTGATGACACGGCTGGACATCCCGCCGGCGCTGCTGCCCGCGCTGCGCGAGCCGGGCTCGCCGGTCGGAGACCTGCTGCCCGGGGTGGCGGCCGAGCTCGGTCTCGCTGAGCCGACCCGAGTGACCGCGGTCGGCTCACATGACACCGCCTCCGCGGTGGTCGGCGTACCAGCCGCGGATGAGCGGTTCGCGTACATCTCCTGCGGCACCTGGTCGCTGGCCGGGGTGGAGCTGCGCCGGCCGGTGCTGACAGAGGCCAGCCGGGCCGCCAACTTCACCAACGAGGTAGGTGTGGACGGCACGATCCGCTACCTGCGCAACATCATGGGCCTGTGGCTGCTCCAGGAGAGCCTGCGCACCTGGGCCGAGGCGGGCCAGCAGGTGGCACTGGAGGCGCTGCTGCATGAGGCCGCGCGGCTACCGAGCTTCGGGTCGGTGGTGGACGCCAATGACCCGTCATTCCTGCCAATGGGCGACATGCCGGCCAGGATCGCCGCCGCTTGCCGGCGGCTCGGCCAGCCCGAGCCGGAGTCGCCGGCGCACACTGTCCGCTGCATCGTGGACAGTCTCGCGCTGGCGCACCGGCGCGCGGTCGAGGACGCCCAGCGGCTGTCCGGACAGGACGTCGACGTCGTCCATATCGTCGGCGGCGGCGCTCGCAACGAGCTGCTCTGCCAGCTCACCGCCGACGCGTGCGGCCTGCCGGTGGAGGCCGGCCCGCAGGAGGCCACCGCGATCGGCAACGCGCTGGTCCAGGCCAGAGCGCTCGGTCGCACCGGCGAGGATCTCGCTACAATGCGGGCCCTGGTCAGGGCCGCCCAGCCGATCCGGCGGTACGAGCCGGCGGGCGATCCGCGGGCGTGGGCCGGTGCGCTGGCCAGGCTTGGTTAGGGTGGGCGCCGATGGTACGCGGGTCGGTCAGCGTGAAGGACGTGGCCAGGCGGGCCGGCGTCTCGCTCGGCACGGTGTCCAACGTACTGAACCGGGCCCATCTGGTTCGGCCGAGCACTAGGGCACGGGTCGAGGCGGCCATCGCCGAGCTCGGCTTCGTCCGCAACGAGTCGGCTCGCCACCTTCGGGCCGGCAGTAGCCGCACTATCGCCTACGTCATGCTCGACGCCACCAACCCGTTCTTCACCGACGTCGCCCGCGGTGTCGACGAGGTAGCCCGCTCCGCCGGACTCACGCTCTTCTTGTGCAACAGCGACCAGGACCCGCAACGGGAGGCCGACTACCTCGACCAGCTGCTGGAGAACCGGGTCCGCGGCGTGCTCATCACCGCGGTGGACTATGCCAATTCGCGGCTGACCAGCCTGCCGCGGCTCGGCGTCCCAGTGGTGCTGGTGGACCGGCGGCCCGGTGAGGGCGGCTTGTGGTGCAGCGTCGGGGTCGACGACGTCGCCGGTGGCGACATCGCGGTGACCCACCTGCTCGACCACGGCCACGAGCGGATCGCGTTCGCCGGCGGGCCGCTGTCGATCCCGCAGGTCGAGGACCGGTACGCGGGCGCGGCCCAGGCGGTGCGGCGGGCCGGGCTGGCCGACGACGCGCTGCGCCTGCTGGAGACCCGGGCGCTCAATGTCGCGGAGGGCCGCCGGGTCGGCGAGCGGTTGCTGGGGCTGCCGGCGAAGACCCGACCGACGGCCGCGTTCTGCGCCAACGACCTGCTGGCGCTCGGTGTGCTGCAGCACATGACCCAGGCCCGCGTGGCGGTGCCGGATGACCTGGCGATCGTGGGCTACGACGACATCGACTTCGCCGCCGCCGCCGCGGTGCCGCTCACGTCGGTCAACCAGCCGCGCAACCTGCTCGGTAGCGCCGCGGCCGAGCTGCTGCTAGAGGAGGAGCGGGAGGGCGGAGAGCACACACACCGCTACGTCGAGTTCCAGCCCGAGCTGGTAGTCCGCGCCTCATCGAGCCCCCGTCGTCCGTAACCACCGCCACCGTTTACGATCATTACGCGCGGTAAGCGGTGGGAAATCGCGTGGATTGTCTGACTTGTAAGCAACCGTTCGCGCGTAATGATCACGAAGCGCCGATGCGACTGGGTGGGGCCGGATCAGGATCGAGCGGTGCGGACGGCCTTTTCCGCTCTGGAGCGCAGGGCATCGACCGCGCGGCCCGGGTTGTCGGCGTCGTACACCGCGGAGCCGCACACGAACACATCCGCGCCGGCCTCAGCGCAGCGCTCGATGGTCTGCTCGGTAACCCCGCCGTCGACCTGCAGCCAAATCTCGGCGCCGTTGCGATCGATGAGCTCCCGGGCGGTACGGATCTTCGGAACCACCGCGTCGAGGAAGCGTTGGCCGCCAAAGCCGGGCTCCACGGTCATCACCAGCACCATGTCGAACTCGGCGAGCAGGTCACCGTAGGGCTCGACCGGAGTGGCCGGCTTGAGCCCCAGTCCAGCCCTGGCTCCGGCCGACTTGATCGCGCGGGCGGTCCGGATCGGAGCACTCGCGGCTTCGACGTGGAATGTGACGTTCTTGGCGCCGGCCTCCGCGTAGCCGATGGCCCAGCGGTCCGGGTCCTCGATCATGAGGTGGCAGTCCAGCGGCAGCCTGGTGTGCTCTAGCAGGCTCTCCACCACCGGCAACCCGATGGTCAGGTTGGGCACGAAGTGGTTGTCCATGATGTCTACGTGCAGCCAGTCGGCGGTATCGGCCACCGCGGCCGCCTCCCCGGCCAGCCAGGCGAAGTCCGCGGACAGCAGGCTTGGCGCGATCTGCACACCCATACCGGAAGCCTATTTCAGCTCCGCCGGAGCAGGGCTAGATACATCGCGTCGGTGCCGTGTCGGTGCGGCCACAGTTGCACGGTCGGCCCGTCGCCGAGATCCGGCACTCCGGGGAGGTACGGCCGGGCGTCTATCCGCTCCAGGTCGCTCCGACCACGTACGACTTCGGAGACCACCAGCCTGGTCTCGGCCAGATGCGGCGAACAGGTGACGTAGCCGACCAGTCCCCCGGACCGGACTGAGTCGGCGGCCGCGGCGAGCAGCTTGGCCTGCAACGGGCGCAGTGTGCCTAGGTCGGCCGGCTTGCGCCGCCAACGCGCCTCGGGCCGCCGGCGGAGCGCACCGAGTCCGGTACACGGAACGTCAACCAGCACCCGGTCGAACGATCCGGCCGGCCAGGTGGGTTCGGTACCGTCGGCGATCACGACCTGCGAGGCCGCCTCGCTACCACGCAACGCGTTGGCGACCAGCTTGGCCCGGTGCGGCGCGCGTTCCACCGCGACCAGTACGGCTTCGCGCTGTGCGGCTAGCGCGGCCAGCAGCGCGGCCTTCCCGCCAGGGCCGGCACACAGGTCTAGCCAACGGCTGTCGCGGCCCTCGATCGGCGCGTTGGCCACCGCGAGCGCGACCAGCTGACTGCCCTCGTCCTGGACGCCGGCCCGGCCGGCCCGCACCGGCGCAAGCGCGGCCGGGTCACCGTGCTCGAGGGTGGCCCCGTACGGCGACCATCGCCCCGGTGCAGCACCGAGCTCAATCAGTTCGGCGACGGTAGCCAGACCCGGCCGGGCGACCAGCGACAGCTGCGGAGCGGTGTTGTCCGCCACCAGCAGCTGTTCGACCTCGGTCAGATCGCCGCCGAGTGCGTCCGCGAACGCGGTCACCACCCAGCGCGGATGCGAGTGCACCACGCTCAGCCGGCGGATGGGGTCGGCATCGGCGGGCGGCGTTACCGCAGCCAGCCACGCGTCGAGGTCGCGCTCGGCCACCCGGCGCAGCACCGCGTTTGCATACCTGGACGGTCCCGGGCCGGCGACCAGCCGGACCAGGTCGACCGTGGCCGACACCGCGGCGTGCGCCGGGACTCGCATGCCGAGCAGCTGGTGCGTGCCGAGCCGCAGCAGGTCGAGCAGGGCCGGGTCGACCTCGGACAGCGGGCGGTCCACGCAGGCGGCGAGCACCGCGTCCCAGGTGCCGCGGCGACGCAACGTGCCGTAGCCGAGCTCGACCGCGAACGCGGCATCCCGGCCGGTGAGGCCGGCGTCACGCAGGATTGCCGGCAGCGCGAGATTGGCGTAGGAATCGCGTTCGTCGACATCGCGGAGCAGGTCGAACGCCGCCCGCCTGGCGGGGTCCGCGACCACCGGCCGTTGCCGGGCCGGAGCTCGCCCGCGCCGGGGCGGCCGACCCGGCCGACCGGACTTGCCCTCCGCACCCGCGGACCGTGCGGTGCTCACTCGAACCGCTCCCCGGAGCGAGCCCGGACCCCACGGGCCCAATCCGGCGCGGGCATTCGCCGCTTCCCCTGAGCCTGGAGCGTGCCCAGCTGCATCGGGCCGGTTCCGGTGCCGACCAGGACCGTACGCTTCTCGACGGCAAGCTCACCCGGGGCGAGTGGCCGGCCCGCCGCCGCGGGCTGCAGCGGGCGGATCGGGTCGAGCTTCACCCGTTCGCCACGGAATGTGGTCCACGCGCCTGGGTCGGGGGTGCAGGCCCGGATCTGGCGATCAACGTGGACCGCGGCAGCCGACCAGACCACCCTGCCGTCATCGACGGTGAGCTTATGCGCATACGTGATCCCGTCGGCCGGCTGCCGGACTGGAACCAGCTCACCGGACTCGATGCCGTCCAGGGTCGCGACCAGCAACCGGGCGCCGGCCTGCGAGAGCCGCTCCAGCAAGTCGCCGCTGGTGTCGGTCGACTTGATCGGCTCGGTGATCACTCCGTACACCGGCCCGGTGTCCAGCCCTTCCTCGATCTGGAACGTACTCGCGCCGGTCATCTCGTCTCCGGCAAGCACGGCCCGCTGCACCGGCGCCGCGCCGCGCCAGGCCGGCAGCAACGAGAAGTGCAGGTTCACCCAGCCGTGCCGAGGAATCTCCAGAGCGGCGGGCGGCAGCAGCGCACCGTAGGCGACGACCGGTGCGCAGTCCGGTTCGAGGGCCCGCAACCGGTCCAGGAAGTCCGGGTCACGAGCGGTGCGCGGCTTGAGTACCTCCAGCCCGTCGGCCTCGGCGGCCATCGCGACCGGACTCGCCTCCACGCGCCGGCCCCGACCGGCCGCGGCATCCGGGCGGGTGAGTACCGCTACCACCTCGTGGCGAGATTGCAGCAACGCGGCCAGCGACGGCACCGCGGTGCGTGGGGTACCGGCAAAGACGACCCGCATGAGTCTTGGCCCGCAGCGTCCTAGAACGCGCGGCCGAAGGTCGGGTGTGGCGAGACCTTGACGGTGGGCGGCGTCTCCCCCACCCACTCGGCTTCGCGGATCGCCTTCATCGCGATCTTGCGGGTCTCGCGGTCCATCCGGTCGATGAACAGGATTCCGTCCAGGTGGTCGATCTCGTGTTGCACGCAGCGGGACAGCATCTCGGTACCCTCGACGGTCACCGGGTCGCCGTGCATGTTGAAACCACGGGCTCGGACCTGCCAGGCGCGCTTGGTCGGGAAGTAGAGGCCGGGGAACGACAGACAGCCCTCTTCGCCGTCCTGCTCCTCCGCGGAGAGATCGATGATCTGCGGGTTGATCAGGTGCCCGGGTTCCTCGTCGTCCACGTGGTAGGCGAACACCCGCAGCCCGACACCGAGCTGCGGCGCGGCCAGTCCCAGACCGTGCGCCTCCAGCATCGTGTCGGTCAGATCGGCCACTAGCTGCCGCAGTTCCTTGTCGAAGTCCGCGACCGGCTCGGCCGGGGTGCGCAACACCGGGTCACCAAACAGCCGGATCGGCTTAACCGTCACCTAACTCTCCTGTCCTGGCCGGCGGATCGCCTCGAACTGCATCGGAAACCGTGGCCACGCCAGGGTTTTCGCATGATCACTCGGTGGCTTCCGGATGCAAGTGTACGGACTGACCGCGCCGCCCGGCATGGCCCGTTCCGGTCGACCAGTCCGGGACTCCGCGACCGGCGTCATTCGATCAATCCAGGTCGTGCGGATCGATCTGGATCCGGACCGGGTCTGGCGCCTTACGCGCGCTGCGCACGGCCGCTGCCGCCCGTAGCCCGGTGGCCAGCGCGGGTCCCTGCGCACGCGGCACCCTCACCAGCGCCCTGGCCTGATCGGCTCCGTTAGCTCCATTCGACGCGTCCGCTGTGCCGGTCCGGTCGGCCGCCGCCGACTGGCCGGCCGGCACCGGTCCAAGCACGACCGCACCCATTGGCAGGTCCGCGATCGAGAGCAGCTCAACGATCGCCGTGCTCGTACCCGACAGGCCGGCCACTCGCATCGCCGGCGGGAATCCCAGCTGGGCGCGCTCGGCCAGCTCCCGCTCGGCGAATCCGATCGGATCCCAGCGCACCAGTGCCTGTACGGCGGGCGCCGCAGAGTCCGCCAGCACCACCACCCGCCCGCCGGATCCACCGTCTCTGACCAGCGCGGCCGCGTTGAGCCAGCGGCGCAGCGCCTCCTCGGCGGCGCGTAGGTCGGCCCGGCCCAGCAGTACCCAGCCGTCGAGCAGCAGCGCGGCCACGTATCCGCCGGCCGCCACGGGTTCGGCGCCGGGGGTGGCGACCACCAGCGCTGGTGCGTCACCGACCGCGGCCAGCACACCGCCGGCGCCCGAGGTTCGTACCGGCACCGACGGGAACGCCCGGCCAAGCTCTTCGGCGGTGCGCGCCGCCCCGGTGACCTGGGCGCGCAGCCGCTGCCCGCCGCACACGTCGCAGCGCCATTGCCCGGCCGGCCGGCCGCACCAGCGGCAGGCCGGAACGGCGTGCCCGGTCGACAGGGCGAACGGCCCGGCGCAGGTCGGGCACCGGGCCTGATGCCGGCAGCGTGCACACGCGAGACCGGGCAGGTAGCCGCGCCGCGGCACCTGCACGAGTACCGGGCCATTTGTCAGCGCCTCGTGCGCGACCTGCCACGCCGCGGACGGAAGCCGTGCGCTGCGCGCCGCCTCATCCCTGGCGAGCTCGGCGTCCTGGCCGGCGACCTCGATCCGCGGTGCGCGAGCTCGCACGGTTGGGCGATCCGCGCGCAGCGGCCTGGCCCAGCCGCTGGCCAGCAGTGCCGCGCCTTCGGCCGTGGTAGCGAACCCGCCGATGAGCGCGCCGGCACCGGACTCATGCGCGCGCAGCGTGAGCACCTCGCGCGCGTGCGGGTACGGTGCGCGCGGTTCCACGTGCAGGTCGTCGCCGTCGTCCCAGCACACCACCAGGCCGAGGTCCGCCACTGGCGCGAACGCGGCCGCGCGCGTTCCCACTACCAGCCGCACCTGGCCACGAGAAACCGCCAGCCAGCGCCGGTACCGTTCCGCCGGACCAAGCTCTGCCGTCAGCACCACGTGCGCACCTGGTCCGCCCAACCGCGCCGCGAGCGCAGCGTCTAGCCGCGCCGCATCCTTCGCGTCCGGCACCACAACCAGCGCGCCCCGCCCGCCATCGAGCGCGGCCGCACACGCCTCTGCTATAGCCGCCGCCCAATCCCTTCCTGGCAACGCCGCCCAGACCGCCCTGGGAGCCCGCCCATCCGATAGCGCTCGGAGATATTCCGCCCCACCGACATGGTCACCCCAAGCTCTCTCCGACGAGGCAGCTTCATCAACCGGTCCGGGTGGGCGGGCGCGCGCAGGCTGGGTGCCTGCGAAGCCGGTTCGCCCGGTCCGGGCCCCGGCCGAAGCTGTCGACCCACCCCCCTCAGCGCGCGCGTGCCTAGGCGGGATTGCGAGCCGCAGCACATCGGGCAGCACCCCGGCGTAGCGATCCGCAACGAGCCGGCACAGGCGGGCCAGATCGGGGCTGAGTACCGGCTCCGGCGACACCACCCGTGCCAGCGGAGTCAGCGCGCCCTCGTGCTCGGACTCCGCGACCCGGTCGAGGATGAAGCCGTTGACCTGCTGGCCGGCGAACCGTACCCGGACCCGGGCGCCGGGTACCGCGGCATCGGCCATCGTCTCCGGCACCAGGTAGTCGAACGGCCGGTCGAGGTGGGGCAGCGATACGTCGACCACCACCCGAGCGACCGGCCGCTCGGCGGCCTGACGTGGCGGCGGCTTTACCCGGGACCTGCGGACTTTGGCGCGCACCAATGCGAGCTGTTCGCCGTCGTCCGCCGGCCGGTCCCGGTTTGCCACGGTGACCGGTGTACCAGACCGGATTAGAGTCCGGCTGCGCTCCGCAGCGCGTCGACCCGGTCAGTCCGCTCCCAGGTGAAGTCCGGCAGATCCCGGCCGAAGTGCCCGTACGCCGCGGTTTGCGCGTAGATCGGGCGCAGCAGGTCCAGGTCCCGGATGATGGCAGCCGGGCGCAGGTCGAAGACCTCGGTGACCGCATCCTGGATCCGCTCGTCCGGCACGGCGCCGGTGCCGAATGTCTCGACGAACAGGCCAACCGGCTGGGCCTTGCCGATCGCGTACGCCACCTGTACCTCACAGCGGTCCGCAAGCCCGGCCGCAACCACGTTCTTGGCGACCCAGCGCATCGCATAGGCGCCGGAGCGGTCCACCTTGGACGGATCCTTGCCGGAGAACGCGCCGCCGCCGTGCCTGGCCATCCCGCCGTAGCTGTCGATGATGATCTTCCGGCCGGTCAGCCCGGCGTCGCCCATCGGTCCGCCGATCTCGAACCGGCCGGTCGGGTTGACCAGCAGACGGTAGCCATCGGTCTCGATGCCCAGGTCGGGAAGCTCCGGCTCGACCACGTGCCGGCGGATATCCGGTTCGAGCATGCCGGCCAGGTCGATGTCGCCGGCGTGCTGAGTGGAGACGACCACCGTGTCCAACCGTACGGCCTGGTCCTTGGCGTACTCGATCGTGACCTGAGTCTTGCCGTCCGGACGCAGGTACGGCACCTCGCCGTCGCGGCGCACCCTGGCCAGCCGCTGGGCCAGCCGGTGCGCCAGCATGATCGGCAGCGGCATCAGCTCGGGCGTGTCCCGGCACGCGTAGCCGAACATCAGGCCCTGATCGCCGGCGCCCTGCAAATCGAGTTCGTCGCGGACCGCGCCACCGCGAGCCTCGTACGCCGACTCGACCCCAGCCGCGATGTCCGGCGACTGGGAGCCGATCGAGACCGACACCCCGCAGGACAGGCCGTCGAAACCCTTCTTCGACGAGTCGTAACCGATCTCCAGGATCTTGTCCCGGACCAGCGTCGGGATGTCCGCCCACGCCTCGGTGGTCACCTCGCCGGCGATGTGCACCAGTCCGGTGGTGATCAACGTTTCGACGGCGACCCGGCTGTGCGGATCCTCCTTGAGCAGGGCGTCGAGGATCGAGTCGCTGATCTGGTCAGCAATTTTGTCGGGATGACCCTCGGTGACGGACTCCGAGGTGAACAGACGGCGGGACACGGCACTCCTGAGCAGGGCAGACGGTGAGATCGCACGGAGTCTACCGAGCGACGGTTTCCATCGAACAGCAGCCGGCATTCGACGGCCGGCTGAGCGCTAGCCTACGGCGGTCGGATCAGGGCCGCGACGAGATCCCAGATCCGGTCGGCCAGCGATTCCTTCGGTCCGTAGCCGATGACGGTCTGCTCGCCCGCGGCATCGAAGATGACCGCCTCGTTGTCCGGGCTACCGAACGCCTTGTCCGATCCGACCTCGTTGACCACCAGCAAGTCCACGCCGTACCGCCCGAGCTTCTCCCGGCCGACCTCGATCGGGCTTCGGTCGGAGTCCCCGGTCTCGGCTGCGAACCCCACGATGATCTGACCCGGACGGGCCCGGTGCCGGGTGAGCTCGCGCAGCACGTGCGGGTTCTGTACCAGCGGCACGGTCGGCGCCCACGAGTCGTCCGGCTTCTTGATCTTCTTGCCGTGATAGGTCTCGGGCCGGAAGTCTGCGATAGCGGCGGCCATCACGATCGCGTCGGAGACCGCGGCCTCGGCCAGCACCGCGTCCCGCAACTGCGCGGTCGTGGTAACCGGAACGACCTTGACCCCGGCCGGATCAGCCAGCTCAGAGTTTGCGGCGATCAGCACCACCTCGGCGCCGCGGGCGACCGCGGTCCGCGCCAGCGCGTAGCCTTGCCGCCCAGACGCGCGGTTGCCGATGAACCGGACCGGATCCAGCGGTTCCCTGGTGCCGCCGGCGGTGACCAGGACGCGGCGACCGGCCAGGTCCTGTGACAGGCCGGCGATGCCGCGGGCGAGGACCCGGCGGCACACGTCGAAGATCTCCTCGGGCTCGGGCAGCCGGCCCAGCCCGGTGTCGGCCCCGGTGAGGCGGCCGGACGCGGGCTCGATCACCAGCGTGCCGCGAGAGCGCAGCGTGCCGACGTTGGCCTGGGTGGCCGGGTGCTCCCACATCTCGGTGTGCATCGCCGGCGCGAACACAACCGGGCATCGGGCGGTGAGCAGCGTGTTGGTCAGCAGATCATCGGCAAGCCCGTGTGCGGCCTTGGCCAGCAGGTCGGCGGTGGCCGGCGCGACGATGACCAGGTCGGCGTGCTGGCCGATCCGGACGTGCGGCACGTCGTGAGCGCCGGTCCAGACATCAGCGCTGACCGGGTGGCCGGACAGCGCCGCCCAGGTA
>DATFRM010000196.1:0-6532 GCA_035263265.1 Actinomycetes bacterium | reverse complement strand
GCGCACCGGTGGGCCGGCCGCCACTGGGTTTCCGCCCGGTCCCGCTCAGCCGGGTTCGGCGATGCAGGCGGTCGCGATGCGCTGGAAGCCCACCCGTTCGTAGATCCTCGCCACGTCGTCCGATCCGGCGGACAGGAACACGATCTCCACGCCTTGTCGGCGGGCGTCGGCAACCAGCTCGGCAGTGATCGCGGCGCCGATGCCGCGGCGCCGAGCGACTGGAAGCGTGGCCACGCCGACGACCTCGCTGACTCCGGCGACGGGCTGGTGGCTGCCGATCCCGATCGGTCCGGTGGTGTCCTCGGCGACCGCGACCACGGTCACCCCTCGCTTGATTCGATCCCGCAGTTGGTGGTGTTCGGGGTCCGGCTGCCGGGAGACCGCCTCGTCGCGCTCGGCGATCCCGGCCGAGCCGATCGCGGTGCCGCCGGCCGCGAAGCCGACCGCTGCCACCGCCTGCGCGGCGGCCAGCGCCGGATCGTCCGGCTCGAGCAGCCGCACCGTGACGTCGGGCGGCGCCTCGGCGCGGATGCCGTCACCGCCGAGGACTTGCAGCGGCAGCTCCGCCACCGCCAGACCGCCGGCCCGGGCCGCCACGAGCAGCCCAGGGGTGGTCTCGTCGACCCACTCGAACGCCTCGGGAACCCCGAGCTCGCGCTGACGCTGCCGCACCCTGTCTACGTCATCGGCGGTGAACGCATCCGCCCAGCCGAGCCGGGGGCGGGCGTAGTACGGCCAGCCCGCGGTCGAGACGAACAGGGTGAACGGCCCGATCTGCTCGACCCGGGCGGCCTGGCGCGGCACCGCGTCGTAGTAGCGCTCGATTCGGTCCAGAACGTCGGTCACGCGGTCATTCTGCGGCATCGTCGACCCAATTGACCGCCGCACAGGCGGGTTGCGTAGCCGTCCCAGAAGCCGCTAACCGGGCAGAATGGGCGGGTGAGCCTGTACCGGGATGTCGGGGTGGTGTTGCGCACCCACAAGCTGGGTGAGGCCGACCGCATCGTCACCGTGCTCACCCGCGGCAACGGCCGGATCCGCGCGGTCGGTAAGGGAGTCCGCCGGACTTCCTCCAGATTCGGGTCCCGGCTGGAGCCGTTCACCCATGTCGATCTGCTGCTCGCTACCGCGCGAAGCCTCGACATCGTCACCCAGGCGGAGATCATCGACGCGTTCGGCGAGCCGATCGCCACCGACTACCCCCGCTACACGGCCGGCACCGCGATGCTCGAGATGGCCGAAAAGCTCACCGACGCCGAGCGGGAGCCCGCGGTCCAGCAGTATCTGCTGCTGGTCGGCGGGCTGCGGGCGCTGGCCGAACAACAGCGGGACACCGGCCTGGTCCTGGACTCCTACGTGCTCCGGGCGCTGGCCGTCGCCGGATACGCGCCAAGCTTCGACGCCTGCGTGCAGTGCGGTCGGGACGGCCCGCTGCCCTACCTCAACGTCGCGGCCGGCGGCGCGGTTTGCGCGGACTGCCGCCCACCCGGTTCGGTCGCCCCGGCTGCTGAGACGATGGCTCTGCTCGCGGCGCTGCTGTCCGGTGACTGGACGGTGGCCGAAGCGAGCCAGCCGCGCAGCCGCCGGGAGGCGTCCGGCATCGTCGCGGCGTACTCGCAATGGCATCTCGAGCGCGATGTGCGCTCGTTCCGACTGGTGGAGCGTGGGTGATCCGTCGAACCGGCCGGGCGGGACGAACCGCCGGCATCGGTCGCACCGACCCGGTCCGCCCGCCCGACCCGCATCCCAGCGGTGCGCGCCCACCTGAGCTGCCGCTGGAGCTCATCCCGCGGCATGTTGCGATCGTCATGGACGGCAACGGCCGCTGGGCGAAGCAGCGCGGGCTGCCGAGAACGGCCGGGCACGAGGCCGGCGAGGCGGCGCTGTTCGACGTGATCGAGGGCGCGATCGAAATCGGGGTGAAGTACCTGTCCGCCTACGCGTTCTCCACCGAGAACTGGCGCCGCTCGCCGGATGAGGTGCGGTTCCTGATGGGTTTCAACCGGGACGTGATCCACCGGCGCCGGGACATGCTGCACGAGCGCGGAGTCCGGGTTCGCTGGGCCGGCCGGCGGCCGCGGCTGTGGCGGAGTGTGATCAAGGAGCTGGAGTACGCCGAGGAGCTGTCCAAGCACAACGACGTGATCACCTTGCAGTTCTGCGTGAACTACGGCGGTCGCGCGGAGATCGCGGATGCGGCCGGCCGGATCGCTGCGCTGGCGGCGGCCGGCAAGCTGGATCCGGGCAAGGTGGACGAGCGGATGTTCGCCCACTACCTCGACGAACCGGATATCCCGGATGTCGACCTGTTCGTCCGCTCGTCCGGAGAGCAACGCACGTCGAATTTCCTGGTCTGGCAGGCCGCCTATGCCGAACTGGTGTTCCTAGACACGCTCTGGCCGGACTTCGACCGCCGGCACCTCTGGCAGGCGATCGAGACCTACGCCCGCCGCGATCGCCGCTACGGAGGCGCCATTCCGAACGAGCTACCGCCCTAGCCGGCTAGTGACCGGGCGCACTCCGGGCAGGTACCGAACACCTCGACAGTATGGGTGACGTCGACGAACCCGTGCGCGACGCCGACCTTTTCGGCCCAGCGCTCCACGTCCGGCCCCTCAACCTCGACGGTCCGCCCGCACTTGCGGCATACGAGGTGGTGGTGGTGCGCCACGCTGTGGCACTGGCGGTACACCGTTTCACCGTCGGCCCTGCGCAGCGCATCGACCTCGCCCGCATCGGCTAGCGCCTGCAAGGTCCGGTAGACCGTGGTCAGTCCAACCCGCTCGCCGCGCCCCCGCAGGATCGCGTGCAGTTCCTGGGCGCTGCGGAAGTCGGTCGTATCGGCCAGAACCGCGGCCACGGCCGCGCGCTGGCGGGTCGCGCGGCCGGGTGCGCTGAGCCGGGCGTTCGTCACTGGTGCTCCACTCCGGTTCTGGCCTTGCGGCTGGTACGACCCACCATTGTGCGTCATGACTCGAGGATTACGTCGTCCTCGTAGACCTCGACGAGGTCCGGACGTCGCCGCTGGTTGCGCACGGTGCGGCCGATTCCGGCCAGCGCGCTGACCACGGCGAAGCCGGCGATGCCGAGCACGACGATGCTGGCGCCGGGGGCGGTGTCCGCGTAGTAGGAGAAGATCACACCGGCCACCGCGTACAGGACGCCCAGCGTCAGGGCGAGCGCGAGCGTGGCCCGGAACCCTCGGCTCAGCTGCTGCGCTGTCGCCACCGGCACGACCATGAGGGCGCTGACCAGCAGTACGCCCACCACCCGCATCGCGACCGTGACGGTTACCGCCGCGGAGACCGCGATCACCAGGTTGAGCGCGCGCACCGGCAGCCCGGCGACCTTGGCGAACTCCTCGTCGTAGCAGACCGCGAACAGCCAACGAGACAGCCCGAGCGTGACCGCAAGCACGAGGCCCGCCAGGATCGCGATCAGCCGCAGGTCCTCCGGAGCGACCGTGGTCAGCGAGCCGAACAGGTAGGCCAGCAGGTTCGCGTTGCTGGCGCTCGCGGACAGCCCGATCGTGACCACGCCGCCGGCGATGCCGCCGTAGAACAGCAGGGCAAGCGCGACATCGCCGCTTGCGGTCCCGCGCTCCCGCAACGTCTCGATCGCCACCGCGCCGAGTGCGGCCACCACGACCGCGGTCAGCACCGGGGCGGCACCGAGCGCCAGGCCGATGGCCACCCCGAACAGCGCGACGTGCCCGATGCCGTCACCCATCAGCGCCATCCGGCGCTGGACCAGGTAGGTGCCGATCGCGGGCGCGGACATTCCGACCAGCACGGCGGCAAGCAGGGCGCGCTGCATGAACGCGGGCTGCAGGAATTCCAGGCTCAGCGCAGCCACCGTGCCTCCTGCTCGATGGTGCTGACCGGATCGTGCGGGTGCACGTGATCGTGGCCGGGTTGGCCGTGATGGCCAGCCGCGACCGGCGGCGCTCCGTCGTGCGCGACCGCGCCATCCCTGAGGACTACCGCCCGGGCGATCAAGCCGTCGAGCGGCCCGAGCTCGTGAGCGACCAGCAGGATCGTGGTTCCGCCGGCGACCAGGCGGGCCAGCGTGCCGGCCAGCAGCTGCTGGGTGGTCAGGTCCACTCCGGCCAGCGGCTCGTCCAGCACCAACAGGTCGGGCTGTCCGGCCAGGGCTCGAGCGATAAGCACCCGCTGCTGCTGGCCTCCGGACAGGGCGGCCACATTCTCCCCGGCTCGGGCGGCGAGCCCGACGGTCTCTATCGCGTCGCCGACCGCGACCTGGTCTGCTCGGCTCAGCGGTCGGCCGAGCCTGCTCGTGGCGAGCCGGCCGGAGCTGACTACTTCGCGAACCGTGGCCGGCACGGCCGAGACCGCGGTAACCCGTTGCGGGACGTACCCGATCCGATACCAGTCCTTGAACCGCTCCAGCGGGATGCCGTACAGCCCTATCCGCCCGGCTTGCGCCGGCACCAGACCGACCAGGGTGCGGACCAGCGTCGACTTGCCGGAGCCGTTCGCGCCGAGCAGCGCCACCACCTCGCCCTGCGCAACCTGGATCGAAATGCCGCGCAGGGTCGGCCGGGCGCTGAGCGAAACGGTCAGGTCTCGAGCGTCGATGGCCGGGGGTTCGTGGGTCACGTGCAGGACAGCGCCTTTCGCAGGGCGGCCAAGTTGGCTCGCATCACGGTGAAGTAATCGTTCGTGGCAGTGTCCGTGATTCCCTCGATCGGGTCGAGCAGGGCGGTGCTGGCGCCGGTGTCCCTGGCAATCGTGTCGGCAAGGTCTGCGCTGAGTAGCCGCTCGAAGAAGATCGTGGTGATCCCGCGCTGCTGAACCAGCTCCTGGATCTGCCGGATCCGGTGCGGTGCCGGTTCCTGGTCCGGCGAGACTCCGGCGATCGGTATCTGCTCGAGCTGGTAGCGCTCAGCCAGGTATCCGAACGCCGCGTGCGCGGTTACGATCTCGGTCCGCGCGCAAGAAGCCAGGCCGGAGCGGTACTCGGCATCCAGTTCGGCGAGCCTGGCCTTCAGCGCCTTGGCCCGCACGGCGAACGCGTCGGCGTGGGCCGCATCCACCGCGGCCAGCTGTTCGGACACGGGGTCGACGAGCTGGGCGAGCTTGGTGGGATCGAGCCAGAAGTGCGGGTCCCGGCCGGTGCCCGATCCTGGTGTACCCGTCAGCGGCACGACGCTGCTTACCTCTAGCGTGCGACTCGCGTTCTGCTCGACGGCCTCGTCCACGGCCGGCTGGAAGCCCTTGAGGTAGACGACGAGATCGGCCTTCGCGATCGCGGCGACCTGGCGCGGGGTCAGTTCGAGATCGTGCGGCTCGACTCCCGGCGTGGTGAGGTTCGTGACGGTGACCTCGGGTCCACCGACCTGCTCGGCCACGAATACGAGCGGGTAGAACGCGGCCACTACCTTCGGCTTGCCGTCTTCGTCCGACGCCGAGCCGATACCGGCGCACCCGGCGATCGAGCCGGCCAGCGCGATCGCGGCGATCATTGTCGCGAGCCGCGCAGGTCTGGCCGTCATGAAAACCATTTTCACCCATGGCGCAACCGGTGTGCAACCACCCGGCCGCGGGCGGCCTGCGTTAGAGCAGCAGGAACGCGGCGGCCAGCACGACGAGCGGAACCAGTACCCGAAGAAGTCGGGTGCGCGGCGGGAGCACCGGCCAGGACAGCGCGGCGAGCCAGGCTAGGAAGAGCGCAATGACCAGCAGCAGCGCGAACCCCACCGGACCGCCGACCAGCAGCCCGACTACCGCGATCACCAGCAGCAGAGCCGGAACCAGCCAGCCGGGGAGTGCGGACATGCGCAGCAGGAGCGGTGCGCTACCTCGTTCCAGGGCCGCTCGGGGTCCCCGCCGCGGCGCACCGGGCGACTCGGCTCCCGCGCGCTGTCGAGCCGAGCGAGGGTCGACCGGCACGGGACCGCCGGTGGTCGGCGTGCCGGACGGGCGGCCGGCGTTCTGGCGCTTGGCCGGCCTGCGGCTTCGGCGGTTCCTCGACACGTGCGGGGCTCCCTCGTAGTCGGGGCAGGTGACCATCCTGCCCGGTCGGTCGGCCCGAAGGCACGTCATGCACAACCGGCCGCGGCCTGCGGATCATTTTCGGCGCGCGCCAGGTGAGTGCGAGCCGGCGCCGGCGGATCCACGACCCAGGGAGCACGATAGGGCGATGCTCGTCGTCACCAGGCACCGAAACCCGCAAGCGCAGGCCCGTGAGTTCCTGGGCGCGGCCAAGCACGCGCTTGCCGTATTGGCCGACCAGTCCGGCTACCGCGGTGGCCGGATCGGCCGGGCGACCGACGATCCGTCGCTCTGGCTGATCTCCACCGAGTGGGCCGATATCGGGTCGTACCGCCGGGCGCTGAGCGCTTACCAGGTGCGAGTCGAGGCGGTTCCACTGCTGGCCACGGCCTTGGATGAGCCGTCGGCGTTCGAAGTCTTCTACGCAGACGATCGCGATACCGGCCCGCTACCTGCGGAATCGGAGAGCAGCCGAGCCTCCGATGCCGGTACGGTTGGGCTGGGACAGGCCGCGGCAC
>DATFRM010000195.1:0-12953 GCA_035263265.1 Actinomycetes bacterium | reverse complement strand
TTACGCCCAATAATTCCGGACAACGCTTGCGCCCTACGTATTACCGCGGCTGCTGGCACGTAGTTAGCCGGCGCTTCTTCTGCAGGTACAGTCACTTGCGCTTCGTCCCTGCTGAAAGAGGTTTACAACCCGAAGGCCGTCGTCCCTCACGCGGCGTCGCTGCGTCAGGCTTTCGCCCATTGCGCAATATTCCCCACTGCTGCCTCCCGTAGGAGTCTGGGCCGTGTCTCAGTCCCAGTGTGGCCGGTCACCCTCTCAGGCCGGCTACCCGTCGTCGCCTTGGTGGGCCACTACCCCACCAACAAGCTGATAGGCCGCGGGCCCATCCCTAGCCGCCGGAACTTTCCACCACCGGGGATGCCCTCGGTGGTCGTATCCGGTATTAGCCCCGGTTTCCCGGGGTTATCCCAGGGCTAGGGGCAGGTTGCCCACGTGTTACTCACCCGTTCGCCGCTGATCCACCCCGAAGGGCTTCACCGCTCGACTTGCATGTGTTAAGCACGCCGCCAGCGTTCGTCCTGAGCCAGGATCAAACTCTCCGTAAAGGTCTATATGGCAACCACGCCGAAGCGTGGGCTACCGACAAGATCAATCGGAGTGATCCGACATTAAACAAATTAGGAACCGCACGTGTGCGGGCAGACCGAAGTGGCCGGCCCGACCCACGTGACGGGGTCCAAGCTTGGCATCGATTTTTGGCACGCTGTTGAGTTCTCAAGGAGCGGGCGCGCATCGATAAGGCCCTTTCGGACCGTTCTCGAGGCAACTCTCCTACCTTACCAGGTGATCTTGGCTCGGTCAAAAGACTCTGCCGAGGTCACCCACCCCGGCGGACACCATCTCACCCCTGAAAACGACATGATCGTTTCGGGCTGTCGATGGGACTCGTCGGGGGCGCCCCGGGACCGGCCACCTGATCGGTGTCCGTTGCTCCCAGCCGGGCAACGTAGGAAACCCTACGGACGCGGAACCCGCGCCGTCAAATCGAAACGTCAGCGCTGGTGGAGCGTATTCCACCGGGCGGTAACCAACCTGGCGGACTTCTCCGGAGCGGGAAACGGCCTGGTCAGGGCCGCGACGTATTAGATACAACCCGAGCCACCCGGCGAGTATTTCCGCACCCTTCCGGGTTCCTCCCCGTAGATCACGGTCGCATCACGAACCGTAGCGGCTAGCCCTGCCAGGCCCGGACCACCCGGTCGCGGCCACGCGTTCACCCGGGCAGGCGATCAGGACGACTTGACTTCGACGCCCGCCACGTTGCGTTTGCCCCGGCGCAGCACCAGCCACCGCCTATGCAGCAGGTCGGTTCGATCTGGCACCGCGTCCACCGAGGTGACCTTGACGTTGTTGAGGTAGGCACCGCCTTCGGTGATCACCCGACGGGCCGCCGACCGGCTTGGCACCAACCCGGTGTCGGCCAGCAGGTCCGCCACGGATGGCAGCTCGGCACCGCCGACAACCGCGCCCGGTATCTCGGCCATCGCGGCGGCCAGCGTCCGATCGTCGAGCGCCGCGAGCTCGCCCTGGCCGAACAGCGCCCGGCTGGCCGCCTGCGCCGCGGCCAACTCGTCGGCGCCGTGCACCAGCGAGGTCAGATCCTCGGCGAGCGTTCGCTGCCCGACCCGGGCCGCCGGCCGCTCCGCCGTGATCTTCTCAAGCTCCTCGATTTCCTCCCGAGACCGGAAGCTGAACACCCGCAGCAGCCTGCCGACCTCGGCGTCCTCACGGTTGATGAAGAATTGGTAGAACGCGTACGGCGACATCATCTCCGGATCGAGCCAGACCGCGGCGCCGGCGGTCTTGCCGTACTTGGTGCCGTCCGGCTTGGTGATCAGGGGCGTGGCCAACGCGTGCACGCCGGTGCCGGTGACCCGGCGGATCAGGTCCACCCCGGCGGTCAGGTTGCCCCACTGGTCGCTGCCGCCGCTCTGCAGCACGCAGCCGTACCGGCGGTGCAACTCGAGGTAGTCCATCGCCTGCAGGATCTGGTAGCTGAACTCCGTGTAGGAGATGCCGCCCTCGGCCAGCCGGGCGCTGACCGACTCGCGGCCGAGCATGCGATTGACCGGAAAGTGCTTGCCGATGTCGCGCAGGAAGTCGATCGCCGACAGCGGCGCGGTCCAGTCCAGGTTGTTCACCATCCGGGCCGCGTTCGGGCCGTCGAAGTCCAGGTACGGCTCGATCTGGCCGCGCACCTGGTCGACCCACCCCGCCACTACAGCCCGGTCGTTCAGGTTGCGCTCGACCGACTTCCCGCTTGGGTCGCCGATCAGCCCGGTGGCACCTCCGACCAGCGCGAGCGGCCGGTGTCCGGCAAGTTGCAACCGGCGCAGGGTCAGGATCTGCACCAGATTCCCGACGTGCAGGCTGGCCGCGGACGGATCGAAACCGCAGTAGTAGACGATCGGGCCGGCGCTCAGCGCCGCACGAAGCGCGGCTTCGTCCGTGGACAGCGCGATCAGGCCGCGCCACTGCAGATCGTCGAGGACATCGCTCACGGTAGGTGATTGTCGCTTAACCACCCGGACCGCCGCATCCGGGTTAGGCGTGTCACCCGATGACAGGCCTACGGTGCGACCGAGTTGCGCCGCTTCGGCACGTGCGGTTTGTACGGCGACACGGAGGGCTCGCCGGCCAGGCAGAACCGCCACGGGAAATGCGCGCCGTCGCCGCCTACCCCGGTCCGGGCGCTGGCCAGGACCGTACCGGCGGGCCGTTCGGTGGCTATGGCCGATCGGCCGAACCGCACCGGCGAGCCGGCTGCCACGGTGTCCAGGCCGTTGTGCTGCTTGGTCAGCCCGAGCGCGACGGTCAGCCGGGCCGGTCCACGCGCCAGGTCCCGGTCGGCGTGCGCTCCCGGCCGGCGCTGCCTGGCCGCGGGCAACCCGGCGACGATCTCGCCGGCCCGCAGCAGGACGGCGGACGGGGAGCCGACCGGGCCGGTGACCAGGTTCGCGCACCAGTGCATGCCGTAGGTGAAGTAGATGTAGAGCAGTCCGGGGGCGCCGAACATGACGGAGTTGCGCGGGGTCTGGCCACGGTAGCCGTGCGAGCCGGGATCGTCGGCGCCGCCGTACGCCTCCACCTCGGTCAGCCGGACCGCGACCACACCATCCGGACCTGCGTCGTGGCAGAGCACGGTGCCGAGCAGCTCGGGCGCTACCTCGAGCACCGGCCGGTTGAAGAAACCGCGGTCCAGCGGGATCCAGTCATCGATCATCGCGCCCGCAAGCTTGCCCGCTGCGACGTCGCCGGCGCCAGCCGGGACTGTCGGTGCGCGGTCGTACGGTGTGCGCCGTGACCGATCCACGGCGGAAGCTCATCGCTGCCATCAGAACCGGGCTGGCCGAGGCCGGGGATCCGGACAAGGCGCCGGCGATGCAGGCGTACATGAAGTCCGCGATGCCGTACTACGGAGTGCCGGCCCCGGGCCAGCGCCGGCTGTTCCGCGCGGTGTTCGCCGCACATCGGTTACCGGATCGCGAACACTGGCTGGCCACTGTTCGGGCGCTGTGGGCTGAGGCGACCCACCGGGAGGAGCGGTACGCGGCGATCGCGCTGGCCGGGGCCAGGGCATATGCCCGCTGGCTGGGGCCGGATCTGGTGCCCGGCTTGTATCGGAACATGATCGTGACCGGCGCGTGGTGGGACTACGTCGACGACGTCGCGATCCATCGCGTTGGTCCGCTGCTGCATGCCGCGCCCGAACCGGTCACGCCGATCATGAGGGCCTGGTCAGCCGGTGACGACCTGTGGTTGCGGCGCGCCGCGATCATCTGCCAGATCGGCCGCAAGGTGTACACCGACACCGAACTGCTCGCGCTGACCATCGACCGGGCCGCCGCCGAGCGTGAGTTCTTCCTGCGCAAGGCGATCGGGTGGGCGCTGCGTGAATATGCCAAGACCGATCCGGGCTGGGTGCTCGGCTTCGTCGCGGACCGCACCGGCCGGCTCAGCCCGCTGTCCGTGCGCGAAGCTGTCAAACATCTGGACTGGGAGGCCATACCAAGATCAGGAATCGCACCGTGATCAAGGCGCCAGCGGGTCATCCGGACCATATGGACGCAGCCGCAGCGCCCGCGCGTCAGCGGCCTGGATCCGATCAGCGGCCGCGATCACCTCGTCGAGGCGATCGCGCTGGGCGTGCACGAACCGGCCGTGCAGCGAATCGAGCCGTCCGGCGGCAAACGCGACCGCCAACTCGACGAACGGCTCCACCCGCCCGAACGCGGCTACCTTCTCGGCCGGCCACATCCGAGTGGCCATACCGAGTTGGACCGCTCCCGGCGATGCCTCGAGCACCGTCACCCCGGTCCCCTCCAGCCAGGCGGCGAGCTCATCGGCGAGCCGGCTGGCGGCGGCCTTGGACACGCCGTACGCGCTGTAGTCACCCAGCCGGTACTGGCCGCTGCCGGAGCCCACCACGAGCAGCCGGCCTGAGCCGCGGGCGACCATACCGGGCAGCACCGCCCGCGCAGTGTTCAGCACGCCGCGCACGTTGACCTCGAAGACCTGCCACCACTGCTCGGTGTCGGCCAGCCACGGCGCCACCGGAGCCGGTTCGCTTACCCCGGCGTTGGCCACGGCGAGGTCGAGCGGACCCAGTTCGGATGTCACGCTGTCGACGGCGGTGGCCAGCGCGATTGGATCGACGACGTCTGCGACAGCGGCGGTAGCCGGTCGGCCGAGCGTGTGCAGCGAGGCCACGACCGCGTCGAGCGCGGCCCGGTCCCGGCCGATGACGCCGACCGCCATGCCCGCCGCGGACAGGCCGTGGGCAACCGCGGCACCGATCCCCCGACCACCGCCGGTGAGCAGCGCGACCTGCCCGGCCAACGAGACCGGTGCGGCTCGCTCGGCCGGCTCGGCTCGCTCGGCCGGCTCGGCTCGCCTGACCGGCTCGGCTCGCTCGGCCGGCTCGGCTCGTTCGGCCGGCTCGCCTGGGTCGGTCACGTGCCGCGCAGCACGGCGCCGGTGCGGCGATTCGCCTCTGCTACTGCCGCCTCCCTTGCCGCGGTGGTCTCCTCCACCGTGAGCGTGCGGTCGGGGGCGCGGAACCGCAGCGTGAACGCTAGCGACTGTTTACCTGCGCCGACCTGCGCGCCGGTGTAGACGTCGAACAGCCGTACCGACTCCAGCAGCGGTCCAGCCCCAGCGGCGAGCGCTTCGGTTACCGCCGCGACGGGCACCGACGCGTCCACCACGAGCGCGACGTCCTGGGTAGCGACCGGGTAACTCGACACAGTCGGCGCCTGAGCCGGCCCGAGCTCGGCCGGCACCAGCGCGTCGAGGTCCAGCTCCATCGCCGCCACCCGGGACGCTAGGCCGAACGCCTCCAGCACCCGCGGATGCAGCTCGCCGGCGTACCCGACGACCTCGCCGTCGGTGGATAGTTGGGCCACCCGGCCCGGGTGCCACGGTTCCCGCTCGGTCGCCGCTACCTCGAGCGGAATCCCGATTGCGGCGCTTACCGTCCGGGCCGCCTCGATCGCGTCCGCCCAGGTGACCGCGCGGCCCGATCCCCACCAGCCGACCGGCTCCCTGTTGCCGGCCAGCACCACGGCCACGTACCGCGGCTGGTCTGGCACGGACGACTCCAGCGCGGCGATCTCCTCCTCGGTCGGCCGGCGATCCACCGGCGGTCGGGGCGCGACCCGGTCGCCGTCCGAGCCGGGCAGGTAGACCAGCCCGGACTCGAAAAGCGCCACGTCGGTGAAGCCGCGCCCGACATTGCGGGCCAGGGTGCGTAGCAGGCCGGGCAACAGCGTTGTGCGCAGCTCCGGCTCGGCCGCGGACAGCGGGTTGACCAGCCGCACGGTCTGCCGCCGCGAATCGTCTGCGGGCAACCCAAGCGCGTCCCAGTCGGCGGGACCGACGAACGGGTAGCAAACCACTTCGACGTATCCAGCACCGGCCAGGGCCAGCCCGACCCGGCGGCGCAGCCGCTGCGGCTGGGTCAGACCGCGGCCGGCCGGAGCCCGCGGAAGCCGGCCGGGGATGGAGTCGTACCCCTCCAGTCGCAGCACCTCCTCGGCCAGGTCAGCCGGATCGGTGAGGTCGGGCCGCCAGCTCGGCGGCACCACTTCGAGCACGTCCGTGCCGCCGGAAACCCCATCCGCGCCTCTAGCAGCGCCAGCCGCGCCGCTGGCGGACCCAAGCCGGATCTCGGCACCGATCGCGGTGAGCTGTTCGAGTACGACCTCCGCGGGGATCTCCCGGCCTGCCACCGTCGCCGGATAACCGGCCGCCATCCGGATCACCGGGCGCTGCCGCGGCAGATCCACATCGGTCATCCCGCCGGGCAGCCCGCCTCCGAGTTCGGTAAGCAGCGTGACCGCGCGAGCGGACGCGACCGGCGGCAGCTCCGGGTCGACTCCGCGCTCGAACCGCCGGGACGCCTCCGACATCAGCTTGTGCCGCCTGGCCATCCGAGCGGTGCCCACGGCGGAGAAGTGCGCGGCCTCGATGACCAGCTCAGTCGACGACTCGTCGATCTCGGTGTGCAGCCCGCCCATGGTGCCGGCCAGCGAGATCGGACCGCTCGGATCGGTGATGAGGATGTCCTCCGGATCGAGCTCGCGCCGCACGTGGTCGAGCGTCTCCAGCCGCTCGCGGGACCGGGCCCGGCGCACCACGATCGGCCCGGCCAGCTTCTTGCGGTCGAACGCGTGCAGCGGCTGGCCGAGCTCGAGCATGACGTAGTTGGTGACGTCCACCGCCAGCGACACCGGGCGCATGCCGGCCCGATACAGCCGTCGGCGCAGCCACAACGGAGACGGCGCGGCCGGATCGAATCCAGACACGGTGCGCAGCACGAACCGGTCGCATGCGGTCGGATCGTCGATGCTGGCCGGATGCGCCTCCGGGCCCCCGGCTACCGGCGTCGGCTCGACCGACGCGAGGCCCGGGTCCCGGAACGGCACCCGGTAAGCGATCGCGACCTCGCGGGCGATCCCGCGGACCGACAGGCCGTAGCCACGGTCCGGAGTGACCGCGATGTCCAGCACGTCATCGCGCAGTTCGAGCAGCTCGATCGCGTCGGCGCCCAGTTCGGTGTCCGGCGACAACACGAGGATGCCCGTGTGATCGTCGCCGAGACCCAGTTCGCGGGCCGAGCAGATCATGCCATCGGACATATGACCGTAGGCCGGCCGAGCGGTGATGACGAATGGACCGGGCAGGATCGACCCAGGCAGCGCGACCACCACCCGGTCGCCTTCCGCGAAGTTGGTCGCACCGCAGATGACGCCGCGGGTCGGCCCACCCGGCGCGGTCCGAACGTGGCACCAGCGGATCGGCTTGCGCAGCCCGGTCAGCTCCTCGATCGAGACCACCTCACCGACCAGCAGCGGGCCGGTGATGTCGATGCCGACCTGGTCGACGGTCTCGACCTCGAGCCCGGCACGGGTGATCCGCTCGGCCAGCTCGCGCACGGTCACCTCGGCCGGCAGGTCAACGTAGTCGGCCAGCCAGGACAGTGGGACGCGCATCAGATCTCCGTCCCGAACGCGAGCGTGAAGCGCACGTCGCCCTCGAACATGTCCCGCATGTCGGCCACGTTGTGCCGGAACATCAACGCCCGCTCCAGCCCCATACCGAACGCGAAGCCGCGGTACCGATCCGGGTCGATCCCGCTCGAGACCAGCACTCGCGGGTTGACCATGCCGCAACCGCCCCACTCGATCCAGCCCTCGCTGGCGCAGGTGCGGCACGGTGGGGCGCCCGGGCCGATCGACTCGCCGCGGCACGCGAAGCACTGGATGTCCAACTCGGCCGAGGGTTCGGTGAACGGGAAGTAGGACGGCCGCCAGCGAGTGCGCAGCCCCTCGCCGAACATGGTCGCGGCGAAGTGGTCGAGCGTCCCCTTCAGGTCGGCCATCGACAGGCTCTCGTCCACCGCCAGCCCTTCGACCTGGTGGAACACCGGCGAATGGGTGGCGTCGAGCTCGTCGGTGCGGAACACCCGGCCCGGGCAGATGACGTACAGCGGCAATGCCCGGTGCAGCATCGCGCGCACCTGGACGGGTGAGGTGTGTGTGCGCAGCACCCGCCCGGAGCCCTCAGGCGCGACGAAGAACGTGTCCATCATCGACCGCGCCGGATGGTCGGGGTCCATGTTGAGGGCGTCGAAGTTGTACCACTCCGGCTCGATCTCCGGACCCTCGGCGACCTCCCAGCCCATCCCCACGAAGATCTCGGCAATTCGCTCCTGGATCGTGGTCAGCGGGTGCCGGGCACCGCGCGGAGCCCGGTCCCACGGGAGCGTGACGTCGACCGTCTCCTCGCGAAGGACGCGGGCGTCACGGTCGGCCTCGAGCTCGCGGATACGGGCCGCCAGCGCCTCGGTCACCGCCGCTCGGGCGGCGCCGACCCGCTTGCCGGCGTCCGCCCGAGCAGCCGGCGGCAGCGCCTTGATCTCGCGGTTCGCTAGCGCGAGTGGCGCGCGATCGCCCGCGTGCGCGACCTTCACTTCGCGCAGCGCTTCCAAGCTGGAGGCGGCGGCGATCGCCGCCATCGCTTCGGCCTGCATCCGGGCTATCTCGTCCGGCGCGAGCACGGCGACCTCGACCGGGTCGTACGACGTATTGGGTGGGCTCATCCTGGTATCCATCTACGAACGGCCTCGCCGCGATCTTGAGGGTCATTGTGCCCGACGCGGCCAAGCCGAGCGGACTCGGGCTGGTGGAGTCGGCCCGCCGGTCAGCGCGCGAAGTCGGGAGCGCCGGCGGGCACGGTAAATCGGAACGCCGCCCCACCGGCGGGCGACCGCTGGACCTCGATGCTGCCACCGTGCGCCTCGACAAGGCCGCGAGCGATGTAGAGACCCAGGCCCGTGCCACCCGGGCGGCGATTACCGCGCCAGAACTTCGTGAACACGCGCCCGGCGAGCTCGGGCGGGATGCCCGGTCCCTCGTCGCTGACGGTCACGGCGGCGCCTCCTGGGATCGCCTGAACGGCAATGGTCACCGTACCAGCGCCGTGCCGGACCGCGTTCTCCAACAAGTTGCCCAGGACTTGGTCGATCTTGTCGGGATCCAGCCACATCTCCGGCACGTCGGGATCCACCTGCACGTCCAGCCGATCGGGCAGCACCCCGGTCGCGGCCAGAGCCGCCACCTGCCGGCGGACCGCCGCCTGCAGGTCGACCACCTGGCGGTGGATCTGCAGCCGGCCGGTGTCGATCCGGGCGATGTCGAGCAGTTCGGTGATGAGTCGAGTGATCCGGTCGGCGTCGGCCTCGACGGTTTCCAGCATCAGCAGTTTCTGGTCGTCGCTGAACCGACCCCACTTGGCCAGCAAGGTCGCGGTGAAGCCCTTGACCGAGGTCAGCGGTGAGCGCAACTCGTGTGCGACGGTCGCGATGAGCTCGGAGCTTTCCCGGTCCTGGCGGTCGCGTGCCCCGGTCGAGCGCAGCGTGACGACCAGCCGGACCACTGGGCCCAGCGGCTGGTCGCGAACGTATTTCGCGGTGACCAGTACGGTCCGGCCGTCGGGCAGCGCCAGTGCGCGCTCGGGCTGTCCGGTGCGAGTGGTCAGTCCGCCGTACGGATCGGTGCAGCTCCACCACGGCCGGCCGACCGAGTCGTACAGCGGCAGGGCTTCCTCGATGTGCTTCCCGATCGCCTCGTCCGCGCGCAGCCCGATCAACCGTTCTGCAGCTGCATTGACGGCCACCACCTGGCCGGTCTCGTCGGCGACGACGACCCCATCAGGCACCTCGTCAAGCTCGAGCGGTGGCCCCGCGGGCATCCGCGACCCCTCTGCCAGTCGGCCCGGACTCATGCGTCCGGTGGTGCGGCTTCATCAGCGTACTGCGATCGATCCAACACGTACCGCGACCCCTCCTCCGCTAGTTGCCGACGTACTTGCCCAGCCGGCTCGGGTACGAATCCTCGGCCCCGGGCTGGGCGGCGCGGTGCGCCCGGGCCGACGCATACAGACAGACCGCGGCCGCGGTCGCCAGGTTCAGGCTCTCGGCCCGCCCGTGAATCGGCACCCTGACCGAAAGATCGGCGAGCCCGGTCAGCTCGGCTGGCAACCCCCACGCCTCGTTGCCGAACAGCCACGCCGTGGATCCGGCGAGCTCACCCCGGTCGAGCGCGTCGTCCAGGTCCCGCGGTGCATGACCATCGGCTGCTACCACCCGTAGTCCGGCGCCGCGCAGCTCGGCCAGCGCCGGCTCAGCCGCCACACCGATCACCACCGGCAGGTGGAACAGGCTGCCCGCGGTGGCCCGCACGCACTTGCCGTTGTACGCGTCGACCGAGCTGTCGGTGAGCACGACCGCGTCCGCGCCGGCCGCATCGGCGACCCGGATCACGGTGCCGGCGTTGCCCGGATCCCGGACCGCGGCGAGCACCGCGACCAGCCGTGGCCGGGCCGCGGTGACCGTCGCCAGCGGCACATCCAGGTAGCCGCAGACCGCGATCACCCCCTGCGGCGTGACGGTCTGCGCCAGCGATTCCATCACCTGACCGGAGACCCGGTGGGTGGGAACGTTCTTGATCGTGGCCAGCTCAGGGTGGCGCTGGGCCGCGTCCGCCGTGATGAACAGCTCCTTGACGACACCCGGTCGAGCCACTGCCTCGCGCACCGCCTGCGGTCCCTCGGCGAGGAACAGCCGCTGCTGCGTCCGGGCGGCGCGCTTGGCCAGCCGGCGCGCGGCGGTGACCCGCGCCGACTTGGTCGAGGTCAGCTCGATCCCGGACACCTCCCTCGGTGCGCTCGCAGATGCCGGAAGGTGGCGTTGCGACCTTGTGATGGTGCAGCGCCACCTTCGGGCGGCCGGTCTGGTGTCGCCTCCCGCTGGGAGCGGGCAGACTAAGCGGCCGGTGCGTTCCGGTCCGCCGGCAGCGCCGCCTGCGCGACCCCAACCAGTGCGGTGAAGGCCGCCTGGTCGTTGACCGCGAGATCGGCCAGCATGCGGCGGTCGACCTGCACACCGGCGGCCTTCAGCCCCTGGATGAACCGGTTGTACGTCATCCCGTTCTGCCGGGCGGCGGCGTTGATGCGCTGGATCCACAGCTGCCGGAAGTCCCCTTTGCGGGTCTTGCGATCGGCGTACGCATACACCAGCGAGTGCTGGACCTGCTCCTTGGCCTTGCGGTATAGCCGGGACCGCTGTCCCCGGTATCCGCTGGCGCGCTCGAGTACAACCCGGCGCTTTTTGTGGGCGCTGACCGCCCGCTTCACGCGTGCCACTACTACTCCTCGGTACGTATTCCGCTCTACGTGCTCGGGCTCAGCGGCCCAGCATTCTCCTGGCCTTCTTGGCGTCTCCGGGCGACAGCTCGACCTCGTTCCAGAGGCGGCGTGTACGGGTCGACGGCTTCTTCTCGAGCAGGTGGTAGCGGTTAGCCCGGCGGCGCACGATCTTGCCAGAGCCAGTGATCTTGAACCGCTTGCTGGCTCCACTGTGCGTCTTGTTCTTCGGCATGGGTGCCGTGTTCTCCTCGTCATGTCGCGCCGGCCGGGGTGGGGCCAGCGCGGATGGTGGCTAGGTGCGTTGCTCTCGGCGATGCACCTAGTGGTCCTGGTGGGCTGTGCTGCAGTCCGCCTTAGTCCGCGGCGCCGGCGCTCGCGCCGGCGGTGTCCGCGCCCGCTGTATCGGTCTCGGCGGCTTCCCCCGCCGAGCCGTTGACCGCGGCCGACGCGTCCGACCGACGCTGAGCGCGCCTGGCCCTCGCTTCGGCCATCGCTTCGGTTTTCCTCTTGTGCGGGCCAAGGACCATGATCATGTTGCGGCCGTCCTGCTTCGGCGAGAACTCGACGAAGCCGAGGTCCTCGACGTCGCGCGCGAGCCGCTGGAGCAACCGGAACCCGAGCTCAGGTCGGCTCTGCTCACGCCCTCTGAACATGATCGTTATCTTGACCTTGTCACCCTGCTTGAGGAACCGCGCGACGTGACCCTTCTTGGTCTCGTAGTCATGCGGGTCGATCTTCGGCCGGAGCTTCATCTCCTTGATTACCGTCTGCGCCTGGTTCTTGCGCGCTTCACGGGCCTTGACGGCCGACTCGTACTTGAACTTGCCGTAGTCCATGAGCTTTGCGACGGGAGGGCGGGCCGTGGGCGCAACCTCGACAAGGTCGAGATCTGCCTCCGCGGCCAGCCGCAGCGCGTCCTCGATGCGGACGATGCCGACCTGCTCACCGTTGGGACCTACGAGTCGAACCTCGGGAACTCTGATCCGGTCGTTGATGCGGGGCTCGGTGCTGATGTGGCCTCCTCGCGACGTATGGTGGTCGCCCTTTTGACAGTACGGAAAAGGCTTCCGTACCGCTATCGCGTCACGGAAGCCGCAGGCCACCTGTTCCGGCGTGGACACACCACCGGGGCGCCGGTTGGGGCGCCCACCGACCGGACCCGACGACCTTGGACGGTCGATGCGGGTGGGAGGTTTAGCTCCGCTTGGCGAGCCCGAGCGCGCCAAGCACCCGGGCGGGTCGTAGTGCAGAATACCAGGCTGCGGCGCTCCCCCGCACGCTACGAACCCGCGTTTGGCGCGCCGGCGGCACCCCTCGTGCGATGCTCCCCGTTAAATCGATCAAGCCGAGGCCGAGGGTGGTGCAAACGGTAACAATCCCGGACAGTAGCTCGACCTTGATCGATTTAACGGGAGCGTCGTCGGCTCGCTCGCCTAAACGCGGCGCGAATCCGATCGGCGGTGGCCCGCGGACTGCGCCGAATGTCTGCGAAGTCCCATCTGACGAACTCGAATCCGAGATCGCGAAGCCGATCTCGCGGCGCTTCTCCTGATAGATCACGTCGCCGATGGTGTACTTCAGCCGACCATCCGCTTCACCGATCGTGTCCATCGCGCGCCACAGGAAGTCCACTCGGCCGATCAAACGGCCGGACAGGTCGTGGATCTCGACCTGGCTTTCCGGAGTCGGCAGATCGTATTCGGGAACATAACTCGCGAGTGCGACTCAAGCGGCGATTCCGCCGC
>DATFRM010000194.1:0-3631 GCA_035263265.1 Actinomycetes bacterium | reverse complement strand
TCCGCACAGCTTCAACGCTCCGCCGGCCGGGTTCATTCCGCCGCCTGCCGCGACGGCGAGCGGCCGCCCTCTCAGCCTGAGGGGCGGCCGCTCGACGGCGCTAGCGCGCGGACTACCGGTTGTACGTGCCGAAGTCGTACTCCTCGAGCGGGACCGCTTCGCCGGAGCCCTGGCCGAAGGCGTAGCTCTCCGCCTCCTGGTAGGCCGCCGCCGGGTAGGCGGACGAGCGCGCGTCGTCGGTCGGCTCCACCCGGATGTTCCGGTACACCTGCATGCCGGTGCCGGCCGGGATCAGCTTTCCGATGATCACGTTTTCCTTGAGGCCGAGCAGCGAGTCCGACTTGGCGTGGATCGCCGCGTCGGTGAGCACCCGCGTGGTCTCCTGGAAGGAGGCCGCCGACAGCCACGACTCGGTGGCCAGCGACGCCTTGGTGATACCCATGAGCACCGGGCGGCCAGAGGCCGGGGTGCCGCCGTCGTTCACCACGGCGCGGTTGATCTCCTCGAACCGCGGCCGCTCCACGAGCTCGCCTGGGAGCAGTTCGGTGTCGCCGGACTCCAGGACGTTCACCCGCTTGAGCATCTGGCGGATGATGATCTCGATGTGCTTGTCGTGGATCGACACGCCCTGGGAGCGGTACACCTCCTGCACCTCGTGCACCAGGTGCTGCTGCACCGCACGCGAGCCGAGGATCCGCAGCACCTCGTGCGGGTTCACGGCACCGGCGATGAGCTGCTGGCCGACGGTCACGTGCCCGTCGTCGGCCACCAGCAGCCGGGACCGCATCGGGACCTGGTAAGCGACCTCTTCGGCACCGTCGTCGGGGACGATGATGATCTTCCTGGTCTTCTCCGTCTCCTCGATCTTGGCCCGGCCCTCGACCTCCGAGATCGGCGCGACACCCTTGGGCTGGCGGGCCTCGAACAGCTCGACCACCCGTGGCAGGCCGTGCGTGATGTCCTCACCCGCGACACCGCCGGTGTGGAACGTACGCATGGTCAGCTGGGTGCCCGGCTCACCGATCGACTGGGCGGCGATGATGCCGACCGCCTCGCCGACATCAACGAGCTTGCCGGCGGCCAGCGATCGGCCGTAGCAAGCCGAGCAGGTGCCGGCCTTGCTCTCGCAGGTGAGAACGCTGCGGACCCGAACCTGCTCGACGCCGGCGGCAGCGATCTCATCCACGAGCACCGAGGTCAGGTCGGCGCCGGCCGCCGCGATCGTGGTGCCCTCCACGACAACGTCCTCGGCCAGAGTGCGCGCGACCACGCCGGTGTCGACGTTCTCGTCCTTGCGCAGGGCGCCGTCCGCACTCCGGTTGGCGACCCGCATCAGGATGCCGCGGTCGGTGCCGCAGTCCTCCTCGCGGATGATCACGTCCTGGGATACGTCGACCAGCCTCCGGGTCAGGTAACCCGAGTCGGCGGTCCGCAGCGCGGTGTCGGCCAGGCCCTTGCGAGCGCCGTGCGTCGAGATGAAGTACTCCAGGACGTGCAGGCCCTCCCGGAAGTTCGACTTGATCGGCCGCGGGATGATCTCACCCTTCGGGTTGGCCACCAGACCGCGCATACCGGCGAGCTGGCGGACCTGCATCGGGTTGCCCCGGGCGCCCGAGTTGATCATTACGAAGATGGGGTTGTCCTTCGGGAAGTTCTCCTCCATCTTCCGCGCGACCTCGTTCGTCGCGTGGGTCCAGATCTGGATGAGCTCCTGCCGGCGCTCCTCGTCGGTGATCAGGCCCTTCTCGTACTGCGCCTGAACCCGGTCCGCCCGCGTCTCGTACGTGTCGAGGATCTTGGTCTTCTCCGGCGGCGGGATCACGTCAGTGATCGAAATGGTCACCCCGGAACGGGTCGCCCAGTGGAAGCCGGCCTCCTTGAGCGCGTCGAGCGTCGTCGCGACCTGTACCTTCGGGTACCGCTCGGCCAGGTCATTGACGATGGCCGACAGCTGCTTCTTGTCGACTACCTCATTGACGTAGGGGTAGTCGGCCGGCAGCGTCTCGTTGAACAGAGCGCGGCCCAGCGTGGTGTCCAGCGTGATCGGGTCACCGGTCTCCCAGCTCTCCGGCGCGGTCCAGCCGCGCGGCGGCACGATCTCCCGCAGCCGGATCGAGACCGGTGTCTGCAGCTCGAGCTCGCCGGCGTCGAAGGCCATGATCGCCTCGGACACCGATCCGAACACCCGGCCGGAACCGGGCACGTCCGCCTTGGACATGGTCAGGAAGAAAATTCCGATGATCATGTCCTGGGTAGGCATCGTGACCGGGCGGCCGTCCGCGGGCTTGAGGATGTTGTTCGAAGACAGCATCAGGATCCGTGCTTCGGCCTGCGCCTCGGCGGACAGCGGCAGGTGCACCGCCATCTGGTCGCCGTCGAAGTCCGCGTTGAACGCGGTGCAGACCAACGGGTGGATCTGGATCGCCTTGCCCTCGATCAGCTGGGGCTCGAACGCCTGGATACCGAGCCGGTGCAGCGTCGGCGCGCGGTTGAGGAGCACCGGGTGCTCGGTGATTACCTCTTCGAGCACGTCCCACACCACCGGGCGCACCCGCTCCACCATGCGCTTGGCGGACTTGATGTTCTGCGCGTGGTTGAGGTCGACCAGCCGCTTCATCACGAACGGCTTGAACAGCTCGAGCGCCATCTGCTTGGGCAGCCCGCACTGGTGCAGCTTGAGCTGCGGCCCGACCACGATGACCGAACGGCCGGAGTAGTCGACCCGCTTGCCGAGCAGGTTCTGCCGGAACCGGCCCTGCTTGCCCTTGAGCATGTCGGACAGCGACTTGAGCGGGCGGTTGCCCGGCCCGGTGACCGGACGGCCGCGGCGGCCGTTGTCGAACAGCGCGTCGACGGCCTCCTGCAGCATCCGCTTCTCGTTGTTCACGATGATCTCGGGGGCACCGAGATCGAGCAGTCGCTTGAGCCGGTTGTTCCGGTTGATGACCCGGCGGTACAGGTCGTTCAGGTCCGAGGTGGCGAACCGGCCACCGTCGAGCTGGACCATCGGCCGCAGGTCCGGCGGGATCACCGGGATGCAGTCGAGGACCATCCCCATCGGGGAGTTCCGGGTGGTCAGGAACGCGGAGACGACCTTCAGCCGCTTGAGCGCCCGGGTCTTCTTCTGCCCCTTGCCGGTGCGGCTGATCTCGCGAAGCCGCTCGGCCTCGCCCTCGAGGTCGAACGACTCCAGCCGCTTCTGGATCGCGGCCGCGCCCATCCCGCCCTCGAAGTACGCGCCGAACCGGTCGCGCATCTCGCGGTACAGCAGCTCGTCGCCCTCGAGGTCCTGGACCTTCAGGTTCTTGAACCGGGTCCATACCTCATCGAGCCGGTCCAGCTCGCGCTGGGCCCGGTCGCGCAGCTGACGCATCTCCCGCTCGGCGCCCTCGCGGACCTTCTTACGGACGTCGGACTTGGCGCCCTCGGCCTCGAGCGCGCCGAGGTCGGTCTCCAGCTTGGTCTGGCGGCCCTCGATGTCGGAGTCCCGGCGCTGCTCGATCTGCTGCCGCTCGACGGAGATTTGCGCCTCGAGCGTAGGCAGGTCGCGGTGCCGACCCTCCTCGTCTACCCAGGTGATCATGTACGCGGCGAAGTAGATGACCTTCTCCAGGTCCTTCGGCGCGAGATC
>DATFRM010000193.1:0-3587 GCA_035263265.1 Actinomycetes bacterium | reverse complement strand
ACTGCCGGCGTGGTCATCGCCCGTCCAGCCAGGGCAGGTACTCCCGGTTCGCGGCCAGCAGCAGGTCGGTGAGACACTCCGCGCGCTCGTACTGCCCGACGAGTGGATGGGCCAGCAGCGCGGCGGTGATCCGCTGCCGGCCACCGCTGCGGGCGGCCGCCAACGCCAGCTCCTCGTAACCGGTGACGTGCCCGACCAGCCCGGCCTGTCCCGGGTTGAGCGGCGCTGCCGGCGGCACCGGCTCGGCTCCGTCCGGGCCGACTAGCGCTGGCACCTCCACCACCGCGTCATCGGGCAGGAACGGCAGCGTGCCAACGTTGCGGGTGTTTACCACATGCCGCTGCGGTGCGGATCCGGGCGCGCCGAGCAGTCCGGCCAGCAGGCCGAGCGCAGCCTCGGAGTAGAAGGCGCCGCCGCGCTGACTGAGCAGGGCCGGCTTCTCCGCCAATCGCGGATCGGCGCACTGCACGAGCAGTTCGCGCTCGATTGCGGCCACCTGCTCGGCACGCGACGGGGCGTCGCGTTGTTCAGCCAGCACCGTGTCGTGGGCGTAGAAGTAGCGCAGGTAGTAAGAGGGAACGGCGGCCAGCTCGGCGATCAGCGGGGCCGGCAGCTCGACGTGCGTGGCGATCTCGTCGAGCCGTTCGGCCAGCAGTCGCGGTAGTACGTCGGAACCGTCCACCAGCACCCGGCGGACCCAGGTGAGGTGGTTGAGGCCGGCGTGGTCCAGAACGATGTCATCGGGGGACCGGTGGAGCATTCCGGCGAAGAACCGCTGGAACCCGATCGCGACGTTGCACAGCCCGACGGCACGGTGGCCGTCGTCGAGCAGCGCGCGGGTGACGATCCCGACCGGGTTGGTGAAGTTGATCAGCCAGGCATCGGGGGCCACCTCGGCCGCGGTGCGGGCGATGTCCAGCGCCACCGGCACGGTACGAAGCGCCTTCGCGAAACCGCCGGCACCGGTGGTCTCCTGACCGATGCAGCCGCATTTCAGCGGGAACGACTCATCGGAGGCTCGGGCCGCCTGGCCGCCGACCCGGATCTGGATCAGTACCGCGCCGGCCCCGGCGGCACCTGCGGCCAGATCGCCGGTGCACACGACCCGGGCTGGGTGGCTTTGCTTGGCCAGCATCCTGGTCGCCAGCCCACCGATGATCTCCAGCCGGTCTGGGTTGGGGTCGACCAACACCAGCTCGCTGACCTCGGGCAGCCCGGCGGGCCGGCGGGCCAGTCCCTCGACCAGCTCCGGGGTGTAGGTGGAGCCGCCGCCGACGACGGTGAGTCTCAACCCGTCACACCTCCGGTAAGCGCGATGCCGCGGACGAACGCCTTCTGGGCGACGAAGAACAGCACGATGACCGGCACCATCACCACCAGCGTGGCGGCCATCGTCAGGTTCCACTGCACCCGGTGCAGATCCCGGAAGTTGGCCAGGCCGAGCGCGAGTGTCCAGTTGTTGGCGTTCTCGCCGGTATAGAGCAGCGGTCCGAAGTAGTCGTTCCAGGTCAGGAAGAACATGAACAGCGCGGCCGCGGCGATCCCCGGTTTCGCCAGCGGAAGGATGATCTGCACCATCACTCGCAACTCGGAGCAGCCGTCGCAGCGAGCCGCGTCCGCGTACTCCTCCGGGATCGTCAGCAGGAACTGCCGGATCAGGAAGATCGAGAACGCGTCCCCGAGCAGGTTCGGCAGGATCAGCGGCCAGAGCGTGCCGGTCAGCTCCCACCGCGCCCACAGGATGTACATCGGCACCACCGTGACCTGCGGCGGTAGCATCATCATCACCAGCACGCACAGGAACACCAGGTTGCGCCCGCGCCAGCGCAGCCGGGCCAGCGCATACGCGGCCGGGATGCTGGACAGCAGCATGAACCCGGTGGCCAGCACCGAGTACAGCAGACTGTTGGTCAGGTAGCGCAGCATCGGCGCGGTTCGGAACACCTCGACGAAGTTGCCGAAATGCCAGGAGGTCGGCCACAGGTTGGAGGTCAGCGCCTGGGTGTTCGTCATGACCGCGGTCAATCCGATGAACACGAACGGGGCCAGGAACATCAGCGCGACGGCGATCGCGATCGCGTGCTCGGCGATGAACACCAATGCTCGCCGGCGGCGATACTGGCGGTGATGCGGCGCCCGGACCGGTGCCGGTACCGCCACCGGCAGGTCGACGGTGGTCATGCCTCCTCCGCCCCGTACACGAAGACCCGGGATTTGCGCAGCAGCACCGCCGTGAACGCGAGCGAGACCGCGAACATCATGACCGCCATCGCGCATGCGTAGCCCAGCTGGAAGCTGGCGAAGCCCTTCGAGTACAGCCAGATCGGGAATGTGAGCATCGCGTTGTCGGGATAGCCGAGCCGCTCGCCGAGCCCGCCGCCGACCGGCGCGACGCCGCTGGCCACCGAGGAAGCGACCGCGGCCTGGGTGAAGAACTGCAGCATCGCGATCACGCCGGTGACCGCCGCGAACAGCAGCACCGGGGAGATGAACGGCAGTGTGACGTACCTGAACCGCTGGAACACGTTGGCTCCGTCCAGGTGCGCGGCCTCGTACTGCTCGACCGGCACCTGGATCAGCGAGGCGAGCAGGATCACCATGACGTCTCCGAGCCCCCAGACGGACAGGATCAACAACGTCGGCTTGGCCAGCGCCGGATCGGAGAACCACAGCGGCTGGGCACTGAAGCCCAGGCCCGCCAGCGCCTGGTTGACCGGTCCGGTGGCCGGGTTGAACAGGTAGCAGAACGCCAGCGTCGCGGCCACCGGCGGGGCGAGCGCCGGCAGGTAGTAGATCGTCCGAAACAGGCTGCCGCCGCGTTTGATCCGGATCACCAGTTGCGCGATCAGCAGTGCGAACAGGATCCGCATCGGCACGACGAAGACGACAAGCCACAGTGTGTTGCGCACCGACTGCAGGCCGTACGGATCTGAGGTGAAGAAGAACGTGTAGTTGCGCAGCCCGATGAACTCGGGCGGTGACAGCAGGTTGTACCGGGTGAACGAGAACCAGACCGTTGCGATCAGCGGATACACGAAGAAGATGGTGAATCCGAGCAGCCATGGCGCCATCAGTGCGAGCACGAACAGCCGGTGCTTGCGGCGCTTCTTCCGCAGCGGCGCCGGTGTCCGTGCCGGCCGCCGGGTGGCGGCCGGCACGGACACCGCGGGAGGTGCAACCGTGGTCACGGGCCGGCGAGCGCGATGCTGTCGTCGATCTGCTTGGCCACGCCCTCCAGACCGGCGGTCAGGTCACCGGCCCGACCCGTCTGCCATTTCACCAGCCAGGTGCCGAACAGGTTCTGGTATTCGGCGCCGGCCTTGGTCGACGGGGAGGTGGCACTGCTGGGGTGGGCGAAGATGTCCAGGAACGTGCGGAAGTTGTCGTCGACCTCGAGGTCCGGCGAGGACAACGCCGCGGTGGTCGTCGGCACGTTCTTGATCCCATTGGCCAGCTTGACGATGGCCCCGGTGTCGGTAGTCAGGTACTTGATCAGCTCCCAACCGGCCTCCGGGTTCTTCGAGCCCTTGGAGATGCCGATGATGTTGCCGCTGACGTACCCGCCGCCATACAGGTCGGGCTTGCTG
>DATFRM010000192.1:0-5971 GCA_035263265.1 Actinomycetes bacterium | reverse complement strand
GACACCGGCGCCGTGCGACAACAACGGCCACGGCACTCACACGATGGGCACGATGGTCGGCGATGACGGCGGCAGCAACCAAATCGGAGTCGCACCTGGCGCCCGCTGGATCGCGGCCAAGGGCTGCGAGACGAACACCTGCTCGGACGCCGCGCTGCTCGCCTCGGGCCAGTGGATCATCGCGCCGACCGACCTGAATGGTCAGAACCCGCGGCCTGACCTGGCCCCCAACATCGTCAACAACTCGTGGGGCGGTGGCCCGAACGACCCCTTCTACCAAGCGATCGTGTCCTCCTGGCTGGCGGCCGGCATCTTCCCGCAGTTCTCCAACGGCAATGACGGCCCCAGCTGTAACACGGCCGGTTCGCCCGGCGACTACGTGAACTCCTACAGCGCGGGCGCGTTCGACATCAACAACAACATCGCGAGCTTCTCAAGTCGCGGTGCCGCGGTGGGCACCGGCGAGATCAAGCCGAACATCGCCGCTCCGGGCGTGGCCGTCCGCAGCAGCGTGCCCGGCAACAGCTACGCGTCGTTCAACGGCACCTCGATGGCCTCCCCGCACGTCGCCGGCACGGTGGCGCTGATGTGGTCGGCCGCACCGGCGATTGCGGGCAACATCAACGCCACCCGGCAGCTGCTCGACGACACCGCGATCGACGTGTCGAGCCTCACCTGTGGCGGCACGGTGGACGACAACAACGTCTTCGGTGAGGGCCGACTCGACGCATTCGCCGCGGTCCAGCAGTCACCGCGGGGCACGACCGGCGCGATGAGTGGCACGGTTACCGATGCCAGCACGGGCGCGCCGATCGCCGATGTGACCGTCCGGGCGTCCGGGCCGATCACCCGGGTCACGACCACCGGTGCGGACGGCCACTACTCGTTCCCGGTCCTGTCCACCGGCGACTACCAGGTGACCGCCAGCAAGTTCGGCTACGCCACCGGCACGGCGACGGTCACGGTGACCGACGGCGGCAGCGCGGTGCAGGACTTCGCGCTGACCCCGGCGGTCGCGCACGCGGTCTCCGGTCATGTGCTCACCACCACCGGCACTCCGATCGCAAGTGCGACGGTGACGATCGTCAACACTCCGATCCCACCGGCGACCACCGATGCCACCGGGGCATACTCGTTCCCGTCGGTGCCGGACGGCGAGTACGACATCCAGGCGGTGTCGGGTCGGTGCACGAACACGCAGACCCAGCACCTGGTCGTGGACGGCGACGAGACGCTGGACTTCGGACTCGTTCGGCGGCAAGACACCTTCGGCTACTTCTGCGTGCTGCAAACGCCGGACTACCTCGAGGCCAACACGGTCCTGCCGCTGACCGGGGACGACGCGTCGACCACGGTGACGCTGCCGTTCACGTTCCCGTACTACGGCCAGAACCACACGACGGCCAATGTGAGCACCAACGGCAACGTCAACTTCGTCGCGCCTAGCACGGTGTTCACCAACGTGGCGATCCCCACTACGGCGGCGCCGAACGGCGCTATCTACCCGTACTGGGATGACGTGTTCGTGGACTCGTCGGCAAGTGTCCGCACCGAGACACTCGGCACGGCGCCGAACCGGCGGTTCGTGATCGAGTGGCGGAATGTCCGGTTCGTCAGTGAAACGACGAAGCGGGTCGACTTCGAGGTGGTACTCAGCGAGAACGGCCAGATCCTGACCCAGTACCGCAACATCGCTGCGGACGGCCGGGAGCAGGGCAATTCGGCCACGCTGGGTATCGAGAACCAGGCCGGTACGGTCGCGTTCCAGTACTCGTTCAACGAGGCCGTGATCAACTCGCCGACGTTCGCGGTGCTCTACCGGCTGCCGCCGAATGGGTTCATTCGCGGCACGGTCACCGATGCCAACGATGGCCAGGCTGTGGCCGGGGCGACGGTAACCGCCTCGCAGGGCGGTGCCGTGGTCCGCCAGACCACCTCGGCGGCGGACGGTAGCTACCAACTGCAGCTCAACCTCGGCACCTACACGGTGGCGGCGGCCAAGGCCAACTACGCCACCGGCTCGGCAGAGGTCGCGCTGGATGATGACGGTGAGTTCGTCCAGCAGGACTTTGCCCTGCAGACCGCTCGAGCCGAAGTCTCGCCCGCGGCGCTGCAGGTCATCGCCCCGCCGGATCAGACCAGGACCAGGGTGCTGACGCTGAGCAACACCGGCCGCATCGACCTGACCTGGTCAATCACCCCATCCGCACCATGGGTGGCGGCCAACCCGAGCAGCGGCACGGTCGCTCCGGGCGGCTCGCAGGCCGTTACCGTCACCGTAGACACCACCGGCCTGAGCCCAGGGGTGTACACCGCGACGCTCGCGGTCCAGAGCAACAGTGGCCGGCAGCCGACGACCAACGTGCCCGTCACCCTGGTGGTGCCGGCGTACTACCAGGCCGTCAACACCGGCGGCAACAGCTACACCGACGGCAACGGCGATGCGTGGTCGCCGGATCAGCGGTATGCCGCCGGGAGCTGGGGCTACACCAGTACCAGCACCAATGTGCAGACCACGACCCAGCCGATCGCCGGGACCACGGACGACATCCTCTACCAGAACCTGCGGGTGGACCCGGTGGAGTACCGGTTCGACGGCTTGCCGAACGGCGTCTACGAAGTGGACGTGCGGTTCGCGGAGCTGGACAAGAAGAAGCCGAACACCAGGCTGTTCGACGTGGTCGCGGAGGGCAGCCTGCTACTGCCGGCGCACGACGTGTCCGGCGAGGTCGGAATCCTCACAGCCGACCAGCACGTGTTCTTCGTGACCGTCACCGACGGCCAACTCAACCTGCGGTTCGTCCAGCGGAAGGGATTCCAGAAGCCGATCGTGAACGCGATCCTGATCAGGAACCGACCGGACCAGTAGGCACGGCAACCGGTTCGTAGCGGTGGTGGGCGGCGGTCCCGAGATCGGGGCCGCCGCCCCATCGCGTGCACACGGGCTTCATCGATCCGCGCTGCGCGGGAACAGCGGAGTGGCGCCCGGCAGCCGGCCGGTTCCGCCGGCCGCGGAGCTGAGCTGGACGGCGATCCGGTCCGCCGCCACCGGCAGGAACGGCTCCAACTCGGCGGCGACGAAGCGACAGGCCGCGACCAGCGCGGCGAGCACGGCGTCAAGCTCCGTCCCGGCCGCCCGATCGCCGGCGGTCTCGGCTCGTGCCAGTCGCCACGGCTGCCGATCGTTGACGTACCGGTTGGCGGCCTCGACCACCGACCAGACCGCACTGCTGGCCGCCCGGAAGTCGAAGTCCGCCAGCGCCGCGTCCACCCGAGCGGGTGCCTCGGCCACGGACCGGGTCAGGGCCTCGGCCCCAGTCAATGGCGTACCGGGAGCCGCCGGAACTACGCCGTCCCGGTAGCGGTGGATCATGCTCACCGTGCGGTTGACCAGGTTGCCCAACCCGTTCGCCAGGTCGGTGTCGGCCCGGGCGGCGAGCCGCTCCTCGGTGAAGTCGGCGTCGCCAAGCCGCGGCACCTCGCGCAGCAGCCACCAGCGCACCGCGTCCACCCCGTACCGCTCAACGAGCGAAACCGGATCGACTGAGTTGCCGCCGGACTTGCTGATCCGCTCGCCGCCCGCGCTCAGGAAGCCGTGCACGTAGATGTCGGTAGGTAGCGGCTGCCCGGCCGACAGCAGCATGGCCGGCCAGTAGATCGCGTGGAACCTGGTCACGTCCTTGCCGAGCAGGTGCACCCGGCGGTCACTGCCGACCCACCAGTGCCGGTACGGCTCGCCGTCGGTGGCGTAGTCGAGCGTGGTCAGGTAGTTGCCCAGCGCGTCCCACCAGACGTAGATCACCTGATCGGGGTCGTCCGGCACCGGGATCCCCCAGCCGTGCGCCCGGGCGCGGGACCGGGAGATGCTGAAATCCTCGAGACCGGCGGCGACGAACGCGAGCACCTCGTTGCGCCGGGCCGCCGGCTCGATCCGCAGCCGGCCGGTGCTGATCAGCTTGTACAGCTGATCCTGGTAGCGGGACAGCCGGAAGAACCAGTTCTCCTCGGCGACCCGGTGCGGCTCGGTGCCGTGCTCGGGGCAGCGGCCGTCGACCAGCTCGGCGTCCGCGTAGAACTGCTCGCACCCGACGCAGTACCGGCCCTCGTAGTGCTTGCGGTACAGGTCGCCGGACTGCGCGCACTGCCGCCATAGTCGCTCCACTCCGGCACGGTGCCGCGGATCCCGGCTTGTGCGCACGAATTCGTCGAACGACAGCGCCAGCGGATCACGAAGCGCGGCGAACGTGGCCGCGTTGCGGTCGACCAGATCCGCGGTGGATACGCCCTGGGCCTGCGCGGCGAGCACATTCTTCAGCGAGTTGTCGTCGGTCCCGGTCTGGAACCGGACCTGGTGGCCGCGACGCCGGTAGTGCCGGGCCAGCACGTCGGCCTGCACGATCTCCAACGCGAAGCCGACATGCGGGCTGGCGTTGACGTACGGGATCGTGGTGGTGAGATATGTGATCGGCTCGGCCATCGGAACCTCCAGTGGAAAACGTGGGGCTCCGGCCCAGAAATGGAGACGAGGCCCCGAAACAGGGCCTCGGAAACGGTGATTTCGCAGCGTCGAGTGCCCCGGCTAGCGGGGCATCATCCGTAGCGATGCTGCGATGTTCACGATCACTATGGTATCAGCGCGGCGGAGTAACTCGCGATGGCGTCGATGTCGTGCCCGGCCAGTCTCACCGGCTCGTCGACGGAAGATTCCGCGCGCTAGGACCACATTTCAGGTTTCATGAGAAGCTCCTGGTTTCGGGACTCGAGCGACGGGTTATCTCCATCGGTTGGAGTGGAACACTGCTGCTCCCGTTGGGTCGTGCCGGCGAGGTGGGGCGCCGCTCCATCGGTCTGGCGCGGATCGGGTCGCAGATGGAGGTGGAGTCGGTCGGTGGCTACGTCCATGGAGACACACGCGCCGGCCATGCGCAGATCCGGGGTAATCCACGAGGCGTTTCTTTATGCCGGCGTCGACGAGTTCGTCAGCGGGATGGTGCCGTTCGTCGAGGCGGGCCGTCGCGCCGGCGGGCGGGTGCTGGTTGCGGTGACCGGGGCCAACGTCGACGCGCTCCGGTCGGCGTTGCCGAGACCGCAGGACAGTGTCCAGTTCGTCGAGATGGAGTCCGCGGGTCGCAACCCCGGGCGGATCATCTCGATGTGGCGCGATTTTCTGTCCGCTGCCGACGGTCGGAGTGGCGGCGTGCGGGGGATCGGCGAGCCCATCTGGTCCGATCGGTCGGCGTCCGAGCTGGCCGAGTGCCATCAGCACGAGCTCCTGATGAACTTGGCGTTCGGTGCCGGTCGGAGCTGGCGGCTGGCCTGCCCGTACGACGTGGCCACGCTGCCCGACCAGGTCCTCGAGGCGGCCCGGCGCAACCATCCCGCGGTGTTCGGCGCGGGCGGTAGGCTCGCCAGCCCTAGCTATCTACCGGACTACGAGCAGGTGCTGCGGGAACCGCTGCCGCCACGCCTGGCCGATCCGGCCGGTCAGCTCCGGTTCCGGCTGGACGATCTACCTGAGGTCCGCGGGCTTACCTCGCGGATTGCGGCGCAGGGCCAGGCCCCGCCGCGCCGGCAGGCTGACTTCGTCACCGCAGTGAACGAGGTGGCCACCAACAGCATCCGGTACGGCGGCGGCACCGGGCAGCTCACGCTGTGGTTCGAGGCCGGCAACCTGGTCGCCGAGGTCTCCGACCGGGGCGTGATCGAGTCGCCGCTCATCGGCCGGCAGCGCCCGGTCACCGGGCCCGGCGGCGGCTACGGGTTGTGGCTGGTCCATCAGCTCTGCGATCTGGTTCAGCTCCGCTCCGATCCGGCCGCCGGCACGGTCGTTCGGATGCACCTGCGCATCGCCGCGGGCTGATCTTCGGCGACCTACCCCGCCGCCTGAGCGCGAAAGTGCGCCCGCAGCCGCGCTTCGGCCGGGCCGGTCAGGCCGAGCGCGTCAAGGCCGAGCAGCGCCGCACCCACGATC